>NZ_VEKZ01000028.1:0-41517 GCF_007681465.1 Siminovitchia fortis | reverse complement strand
ATTTCAGGTTTTTCACCGGAGTTAATTTGAAATTAGGTGTCTGAAATAATGTGCTAGTTTACAGTAATGACATTGTTGACTTTTCCCCGTTAAAAGAGCTGAAAGAACTCCGGATTTTGGGGTTGGGTACAAGCGGTTTGACTGATATTTCCTTTTTATCGCCTTTAACTGAATTGGAAACTTTGAACTTAAGTGGAAATCAGATAACGGATATATCGCCTTTATCAAAACTGACGTCATTGTCAAAATTGGATCTGTCCAGCAACAGCATCGAAACAATTGACGCCTTGTCAAACCTCGATTCATTGACGACTCTCATTTTATCCAAGAACGCCATTAAAGAAATTGATCCTTTAACGAACATGACATCCCTGCTTCACCTGGACCTTTCCGAAAATCACATTGATGACTTCAGCCCGGTGGAGGATCTGGAACTACTTGAACTGATAAGATAGATACCCCTTATGGGCCAATGAAAAAAGCGAATACAATGGTGGAATGATTGGTTCAATTATATGAAAATCAATCAATATCAAAAGTAGAATCCACAAATAACCGGGAGAATACAAAGACTAAAATGGCCGCTTTACTTACATTGCTCTTACCTTTACCCCTGAAATGGAACGACAAGGGGGCATATCCGGGCAGCCCATGAGATGGAGTGCTGTAGAAAGAAGAGCCGCATCCATTTGGATGCGGCTCTATATATTTTAGAGATTTATAAATTTATATAACCTGCCGGATTTACACGGCTTCCATTCTTAAAGATCTCAAAATGAAGGTGTGTTCCATCTCCGCCTTTTCCTGCTACAACATCTCCTGTGTTACCCATAGCTCCAATTACCTGACCCTTGGATACTTTGGTACCTACTCCAACAGAGCGGCTGCTCATATGGCCGTAAAGTGTTTTATAGCCATTCCCGTGGTTAATGATGATAACATTTCCATAGCCACCCCAATTTCCAGGTGAACCAAATGTTGAAACCTCTACAGTTCCACTTGCTGCCGCTACAATCGGCGTACCTTTTCCTGCTGCAATATCTACCCCATTATGCATTGCACCCCAACGGGTACCGAATCCGGATGTAAATATTCCAGAAGCAGGACGTGTAAACATTCCTGAGCTTACTGCAGGTGCTTTACCTACAGGAGCAGAAGGCTTGTGGTATGTAGTAGTTACTTTACTTTTTCCTGGTGAAGAAGATTTTGATGCTGTCTTCGTTCCAGATGAAGTAGTTCCAGATGAAGTAGTTCCTGATGAATTGGAAGCTTCGTGTACACGGGCTGTCGCTTTAGCTTTCTCTGCTTCTTCTGCCTTTCTGGCTTCTTCTGCAATACGGGACTCCTCAGTACTAATGGCCCCTTGGATTTCTAACTGCTTGGCATTAAGCTTTGAAATTTCTGCTTCCAGAGATTTCTTTTCATCTGAGATGCCTGCTTGTTCAGCCTTCACATTTTTCATTGCTTCATTTTTTTGTGCTTTTTGAGAGTTAAGATCGGCTTTCAAGTCTTCCAACTCTTTAAGCATACCATTCAATTTTTCCAGATTCTTTTTGACCTTTGCCTGCTTTTCCTCTAGTGCATCCTTATCTCGCTGCTGCTCTTCCATGATTTCTTTATCTGCACTGACAATAGTTGTTACTGCAGAAACTCGGTCAACGAAATCGCTAAAACTTTCAGCCCCTAGCAAAACATCGATGTAATCGACTGATCCGCCATTTTGTTGGATGCTCCTTGCTCTTTCTTTAAGAAGTTCACTTCTTTTTTCTATCTTTTGTTTCAATACTTCTATTTCTTTTTCAAGCTTTTCAATTTCTGCTTTCGTTTTTTCTATTTCCTGCTCTTTTCCTTTTATTTTTGTATTAGTGGTATCTATTTCCGTTTCCAGCTTCTTTACTTCAGCTTGCATATTATTAAGCTGGTTTGTCAAATCAGCCAGTGCACTTTCTTTCTGGGCTAAAGAATTGTTAATATCGGACAGTTCAGAAGCAACCTGAGACTGTTGGTCTTTCAAGTCAGATAGTGATGTTGCGGATGCCCCGCCGGCTAATGAGAATGTTCCTCCAAAACCTATGACGCCTGCTACAGTAATTGATAGTAATGAACGTTTCTTCAAGAACTAATTCCCCTTTCTCCCTGGCACGAAATTTTTATTTACGTTTCAGATTTTACCGTCTGGGTAAAATTAACTATATACTCATATTTTCAAAAAGCGTTTGACAGATATAAAGCTACCCCAGGCACCGATAATGACACCGATCAACAGCATCAGTCCAATTAATTGGTATACAAATGGACTATAAGAAAGCGGTTGAATGACCTGATTCGGAATACGCGAAGCCAAAAAGTCATAGGCATAATAGTAGCCTGCCGCCACAACTGCAATCGGAATAATCGCACCGATCAATCCGAGCCACATGCCTTCAAAGAGAAACGGCCAGCGTATGAACCAATTCGTCGCTCCTACCAGTTTCATAATCTCAATTTCCCTGCGTCTTGCAAAAATAGTGATCTTAATAGTATTTGAGATTAAGAACATTGCTGTAAACAGCAATCCGACAATCAGAACAAGACCAATGTTACGGCTTGTCTTTAACGTATTGAATAATTTTTCGACTTTTTTCTCTCCATAGAGCGCTGAGTCAACAAAATCAAAAGAGCTGATTTTCTTGGCAACTACCGGCGTGTCAACCGGTCTTTTCGTTTTCACAATAAAGACATCATGCAACGGGTTTTCCTGTTCATACAGCTTCCAGTCTTTTCCCATCGTTTTGATCAAATGGTCGAGTTCCTGTTCCTTGGATGAATAAGCAACCGACTCCACCTGATCGATTTCTTCAATTTTTTTCTTTAGCGCTTCCTTGTCTTCTTTCTTGGCCGTCAATTCTATATGCGTACGAATTTCGACATCATTCTCAATATCTGTGGCAAATTTATTCATATTCAGCATGATGACGAAAAAAACACCAACGAGCAACAACGTGACAGTGACTGCGCTTGCGGAGGCAAAGGTCATCCACCCATTGCGGCGCAGACTTTTGAAGCTTTCTCCCAGATGGCGCCGAAACGTCCTAGCTTTCATAACCGTATTCCCCCTGCTGTTCATCACGGACAATGATTCCATTTTCAATGGCGACAACCCGGTGCTTGATCGTATTTACGACTTCGCGGTTATGGGTAGCCATAATGACCGTTGTGCCCTGTGCATTGATTTCTTCCAATAAATTCATAATCTCCCAAGATGTTTCAGGATCCAAGTTCCCTGTAGGCTCGTCAGCTATGACGACCTGCGGCCTATTGACTATTGACCTTGCGATCGAAACCCGCTGCTGTTCCCCGCCGGAAAGCTCAGATGGAAGCATTCGGACTTTATGCTTCAAGCCGACCAGTGCCAAAACTTCCATGACCCTTCTCTTAATCTCTTTGGGAGAGTGTTCAGTGACCTCCATCGCAAATGCTACATTTTCAAAAACTGTAAGAGTCGGAAGGAGTTTAAAATCCTGAAAAACTACTCCGATGTTTCGACGTAAATATGGAACTTCCCTATTCTTAAGTTTTGATATGTCCACTCCATTGACAATGATTTTTCCTGAAGTAGGACTTTCCTCCCGGTACACCATTTTAATAAAAGTTGTCTTACCAGCACCGCTGGGACCTACTACATATACAAATTCACCTTGGTTAATCAGGATGTCCAAGCCGTTTACAGCAATAATACCGTTAGGATATTTCTTGCTTACATCCTGCATTTCAATCATACAAACCACCTTACTCCTTTAAGTAAATCATTCGCTATGTATTTTGCTCACATTGTGTCAAGGTGAAATTCCTCATGACAAGCGGATGGAAAATAAACATTTCCATACAAAGCGCGGCTTATCCGGTAAGCCGCATGTTATGAAAAACTCGTCAAATTATATCGAAATTTAAGCCCAGACTCATTATAACACTTGGCGCCCATAATTTAAGGTACATTTATATTACATTTGTGTTTCAAAATGTCATATTACGGTAATATTCGAGATGATTAGACATTCATGAAAAAACTGCCTGCTCCGTAAAAATATCCCTTTTAAGCATTTACTGACTACCGGATATAAAGACCTATGACAAACGGATTGATCGGTTAAGCGATTAACAAAGGCCGAACAGTTTTCTTCAAAAAAAAAGAGACAAGCCGATCCATTTTCAGCTTGTCTCTTTTGTCCAGCTCCAGGCGCCATCGGCGCAAGGATTAAGCCAATCGCTGATGAAGGCAAACCACGCCTTCTTCAGCGATTGGCTTATGCTTGTCACCTAAGACTGCGCGCCTTGCGCTTTTCTTAATCCTATTTACTTTTTCTCTGCCAGCCATGCAGCCACTTTGTCTGCATCATCACCTTTGATGATGCCTGCCGGCATTCCTGGCCTTCCATTTTCGATTACATCATGGATTTCATCTTGGCTTAATGTTCCGCCGATTTTTTGTAGATTAGGGCCATTGCGTCCTTCCAAGTTTTCACCATGGCAGCTTGAGCAGTTTTGCTTGAAAATAGCTTCCGCGTCATTTGTAGCAGTTGCTCCGCCGCCTTCATTTCCTCCGCCGGCATTGTCATTATCATTGCCGCCACCGCCGCAGGCAGCAAGTCCGATGGCCAATCCAGTACTCATTATTAGGGCCCACATTTTTTTCTTCAAGGTATACATCTCCTTTTTAAAAATGGTGCTCTTTTAGTATACCAATTAACATGCTTTTTTAAACAAATAAGGATGCGGGCATTTCCTTATAATGGAAAATTAGTGACAACTATTGGGACCCTTTATAAACGTGAACGCAAAAACGCGTTAATGAACACATCAATGTCTCCATCGGTCACCGCCTGGACGTTTCCGACTTCTGTATTTGTGCGGTGATCCTTTACCATGGAATATGGATGGAACACGTAGGACCGGATCTGGCTGCCCCAACCAATCTCCTTCTGCTCCCCTCTGATGTCGGCAATCTCTTTTTCTTTTTCTTCGATTTCGCGCTGGTAAAGCTTGGCCTTCAACATTTTCATCGCACTTTCCCGGTTTTTGATCTGTGACCGCTCGTTTTGGCACGTCACGACAATACCGGTCGGCAAATGCGTGATCCTGACGGCAGAGTCTGTTGTATTGACATGCTGGCCGCCTGCTCCGCTGGAGCGGTACGTATCAATTTTCAAATCTTCGGACCGGACCTCGATTTCAATGTCTTCATTCAGCTCGGGCATGACCTCACAAGACACGAAGGAAGTGTGGCGCCTTCCTGAAGAATCGAAAGGAGAGATCCGTACAAGGCGGTGAACGCCTTTTTCAGATTTTAAATAACCGTAGGCATTATGCCCTTTGATCAGGAGGGTCACACTTTTGATTCCGGCTTCATCACCCGGAAGATAATCGAGAGTCTCTACTTTGAAGCCATGTTTTTCAGCCCATCTTGTGTACATTCGGAGAAGAATCGATCCCCAGTCCTGGGACTCGGTCCCGCCGGCACCTGGATGAAGCTCCAAAATGGCATTATTCTTATCATACGGTTCGCTCAATAGAAGCTGGAGTTCAAACTTATCAAGCTGTTCCTTGAATTCCTTCAAGTCATTTTCCAGCTCTGCTTCAAGGTCAGCGTCTCCCTCTTCCTTGACAAGCTCGTGGGTAACTTCGAGATCCTCCTGGGTTTCAACGAGCCCTTTATATTCGCCAACCAAATCTTTTAAAGCGTTGGCTTCATTGATTACGGTCTGTGCGGTTGATTGGTCATCCCAGAAGGAAGGGGCGGCCATTTGCTCTTCCAGTTCGGCAATCCTCGTCTCTTTTTCTTCTAAGTCAAAGAGACCCCCTAAAGTCAGCTAACCTCTTAGCCGTATTTTCCAGTTCAGTTCTTATTTCAAAAAGTTCCATACTACCACCTCGGATGTTTTGTTTAATTTGTACGTTGGCCGTTTCAATTAACCAAGACGGCCGTGGCAATGTTTGTATTTTTTGCCGGAACCGCAAGGACATGGATCGTTGCGTCCGACAGTTTCTTTGCGGCGGACAGGTTTCCTTTTCGCCTTCCCGCCTTCTTCTTTCGGATTGACAGCCTGCCCTTTTGCCACTTCTTCACGCTGCAGATTGTTGCGGATTTCGGCTTTCATGATATATTTTGCAACATCTTCCTCAATGGAAGCCACCATGTTTTCAAACATGTTGAAGCCTTCGTTTTGATACTCACGAAGCGGATCAATTTGTCCGTACGCGCGCAAGTGGATTCCCTGGCGAAGCTGCTCCATCGCGTCGATATGGTCGATCCATTTCGTATCGACAGCCCTGAGGAGGATGACCTTTTCAAATTCGCGCATTTGGTCAGGCGTCAAAAGCTCTTCTTTTTCATCGTAGCGGGCTTTGACTTTTTCAAAAATAAGCTCCGCCATTTCTTCTGGATCCCTGCGTTTCAAATCATCGACTGTGATGTCGCCTTCAGGAAGCAGGTTCGCATTGACATAATCCACGATTCCCTGCAGATTCCATTCCTCTTCCTCTTCGTGGCGAGGTGTGTGGGCGCCAACAGCACGCTGGATCACGGTTTGAATCATTTTTTCCACGATATCGCGAAGGTTTTCCGCCTCCATGACTTCATCACGCTGTTTGTAGATGATTTCCCGCTGCTGCCTTAGCACATCGTCGTATTGAAGCAGTTGCTTACGGGCATCAAAGTTATTACCTTCAACACGCTTCTGCGCGGATTCAACAGACTTGGACACCAGGCGGCTTTGAATCGGCTCGGTATCGTCCATTCCGAATTTTTCCATCATCGATTTCAGGTTGTCGGTTCCAAAACGGCGCATCAGCTCGTCTTCCAGGGAGAGGTAAAATTGCGTAACACCCGGATCTCCCTGACGGCCTGAACGACCCCGGAGCTGGTTGTCGATCCTTCTGGATTCATGGCGTTCTGTCCCGATAACAGCCAGACCGCCCAGTTCCAAAACTCCTTCTCCAAGCTTAATGTCCGTTCCCCTTCCGGCCATGTTGGTCGCAATGGTCACTGCGCCTTTATTTCCGGCTTCTGCGATGATTTCCGCTTCGCGCTCATGGTTTTTGGCGTTCAATACATTATGCGGTATTTTTCTTTTCTTAAGCAGGGAGCTGATCAATTCGGAGGTTTCAATCGCCACCGTACCGACGAGGACAGGCTGTCCCTTTTTATGGCGCTCTGCGATGTCGTCCACGACCGCCTGGAATTTCCCTTTCATTGAAGCATAGATCAGATCCGGCCGGTCATCCCTGATAATGGGTTTATTTGTAGGAATCGCAATGACACGCATATTATAAATATTGCGGAACTCCTCTTCTTCCGTTTTTGCCGTACCCGTCATCCCGGCAAGCTTTTCATACATCCGGAAATAGTTCTGGAATGTGATCGTCGCCATTGTCATGGACTCATTTTGGATTTCGACGCCTTCTTTGGCTTCAATGGCCTGGTGAAGGCCGTCGCTGAAGCGGCGGCCTTTCATCAGGCGGCCGGTGAATTGGTCAACAATGACAATCTGGCCTTCTTCAACTACGTAATCGATATCCTTATGCATGCTTACATGGGCTTTTAACGCCTGGTTGATATGATGGTTCAATGTCACATGTGAAATATCAAACAGATTATCGATGTGGAAAGCGCGTTCTGCCTTGTTGATCCCTTCTTCCGTCAACTGGACGCCTTTCGTCTTTTCATCGTACGTATAATCTTCTTCTTTTTTCAATGTATTCACAAAAGCATTCGCCTGAAGGTAAAGCTGGGTCGATTTTTGAGCCTGGCCGGAAATGATGAGCGGCGTCCGGGCTTCATCGATCAAAATCGAGTCCACTTCGTCAATGACGGCAAAGTGGAGCGGTCTTTGGACGCGGTCTTCCTGATAGAGCACCATGTTGTCACGCAGATAATCGAAACCGAATTCATTATTCGTTCCATACGTAATATCCGCTGCATATGCTTCTTTTTTCTCGTCCTTGGTCATACTGTTCAGATTAAGCCCTACAGTAAGGCCAAGAAATTCATATAACTGCCCCATCTCCTGGGCATCCCGGCTGGCCAGGTATTCGTTCACAGTGACAACGTGGACCCCTTTGCCTGTCAATGCATTCAAGTAAACAGGAAGGGTAGCCGTTAATGTTTTACCTTCTCCTGTTTTCATCTCGGCGATATTTCCTTCGTGGAGGGCAATTCCCCCCATCAATTGGACAGGGTACGGATAAAGGCCGAGCACGCGGCGCGCTCCTTCGCGGACCACAGCAAAAGCCTCGACAAGCAGGCTGTCAAGTGACTCACCGCCTGCGTAACGGCTTTTAAACCTTTCCGTTTGTTCTCTGAGTTCTTCATCCGATTTCTGTTCCATCTCGGAGCCAAGCTTTTTGATTTCTGCTGCCATTTTATCTAGACGTCGTAATTCACGAGTGTTTGAATCGAATAATTTCGTTATGAAAGCCATCATTTTATATTTTACTCTCCCTTTATGATCAAATACGGGCGACATTACATACTGATTCTGGTTGATAATCAACATAATCATCATCTTTATATTTTAACATTAATAATTGGTTCATGACAATAACGTGGGGAGGGGGAAGACGTGGATGCGGTTCGTGGAGGAATTTGGAGGTTTCAAAAATAACTGCGTATGAGTGGGGAATGGGATTATATGAACGGCTATAGTTGGAATATGAGCGAGAAATTAAAATATACGATCTGCTTTAATCGGGATATGAGCGGAAACTTGCCCTATATAATCCGATCCAACGGGAGTTTCATTTTTTGTACGAAAGTATGACGCCTGCTTAGCAGATGCACAGCAAAAGCACGCCCACCTCAAAAAGGCGGCGTGCTTCTTAATGTTTCATTCAGCTTGTTTCAATTAATCCATATTTTCCATCTTTGCGTTTGTAAACGATGTTTGTTCCGTTTGTTTCCGCGTCCGTGAAGACGAAGAAGTTATGGCCGAGCATATTCATTTGAAGCACGGCTTCTTCACTGTCCATCGGTTTCAGGTCGAAACGTTTAGTGCGGACAATTGTCAGTTCATCGTCGTCTTCCGTTGTTTCAGCAGCTGCTCCGTTCACTCCAGTGGCAAACAATTGTTGCAAATCCCCTTTTTCACGGAATTTGCGGTTTACCTTTGTTTTGTGTTTGCGGATTTGCCGTTCAAGCTTATCTACAATCAGATCGATCGCAGCATACATGTCATTGTTCACTTCTTCAGCTCTTAAAACAAGCTGCGGAAGGGGAATCGTTATTTCAACCTTAGATTTTTTATCGGGGTTTACTTTTAAATTAACATGCACATTTGCTTCAGGAGTTTCGATGAAATATCTTTCTAGCTTGTTCACTTTCTTTTCTACGTGGTCTCTAATTGCCTCAGTTACCTCGATGTTTTCACCGCGGATTTGATACCTTAGCATATAAACTCCTCCTTTAAAGGCTATGTATATATACTTCTATATCATACCTCGGAATCCTGCAAAAAAAAGCGAAAGTTTTTGTCGAATTTCGGAGAAAGACGATGATTGATGTCAAGGCTTTTAAAGTAAGATAAAAGCTTTGGCACAAAAATAGTCCCTCTACCGCCTTTTATCATAAAAAACGCCGTCATTTTGCACCTTTGTATAAGGATTATTATAACGTGCCGCAGAAGTCTTTTTCAATTCAATCGCATTCAGATCCCGTATGATATTCTTATTAAGCCTTTCAAGCAAAAATGCCAATTCCTCATTCAGCTTCAGAAGTTCTTTTCCTGCAGCCTCATCTTGAGAAGAAAAGGGAGGCCGGATTTCCGGAAGCAGCTCCTCCCTCTCAGCAAGCATTTTCTCCATTTGACTAATGGCCTCATCCCGGCTGCTGTCACTTTTATTTTTTAATATGTCAACGAGCGCCTTTGTAACAGCGAGGCATTCCTGGACCGCACTCATCGATTCACGCTTTCCAGAGGGGCATGCTGGCGCTGCCTGTTCAATTGAATCACCTGTTTCCATACATCGCGAAATTCAGTAATAATCCCTTCGACTTCTTCGAGGATGGAAATATCCTGTTTGATATTCGCTTCCATCAGCCGCCTGTTTGCGTACTCATATAAGGAGCGCATGTTTTTTGAAATTTCGACATCCATATTCAAAGTTAACATCAGTTCACTTATAATATTCTGCGCCTTTTGGATGTTTGTGTTCCTCTGCTCAATTTCTTTATTTTCTATTGCATGCTTTGCCAAATTGATAAATTTAAGGCAGCCATTATACAGCATCAGTGTCAATTCTCCCGGTGAAGCAGTCGTGACTGAGTTGTTTTTGTACGCTTCATACGGATTCCTGCTTGCCATATTTCCACTCCTAACGTAAAAAGTCATAAAGCAATATTATCCTACATTCCGCCAAATTGCTGCATCAAGTAAAGGGATTGATCATTTGCCCTTTGAATGGCTTTTTCCATCGCAGCAAATTGTCTCCATAAGCGGTCTTCCTGCATTTTCAACCTTGTCTCAAAGCTGTCGATGTTTTTATCAACTGAGATTAATTCCCTTCCCAAGGCGAACTGTTGGTTCGTTGAAGTTGCCCGGCCGGCACGATCCTGGATCTTCGTAATGGACTGGTTCACCGAATCATAGAGCTTGTGGATGACGCCCCTTTCCGAATCGTTTGTTCCAGTGCCCCGGAATAGATTTTCCACAGCCTCCGGATCCTTTTCAATTGCTTCTTTTAATTTTGTTTCATTAATTTCCAACTTCCCGCCGTCAAGGTAATTCGCTGTTGTTGTGATGCCGATCGCAGCCAGCTGCCTGTAGAGGCCATTCGTTTCAACAGAACTGGACATATCCATGCGCATATTTGTCAGAACACCGGATAACAATGGGTCACCTTTGAGAAGCCCGCTTTTAGCCAGCTCTTCCCATTTCTCCTGCTGTTTGTCAGAAAGCTCCTCACGCTCGTCATCAGTGAGCGGAAGATATTTTCTGTTGCGCTCTTCATTCAGCTTTTTATTGATGTCTTCAATCAATTTATTATATTGGTCGACGAACTCCTTGACTGTGTTAAGGACACCTTCCGAGTCGTTGGAGACGTTCACCGTGATCGGCGGATCTGTTTCCTTTAAGGTTTGTTTCAACGTAAAGGTGACACCGTTCATCGAGAAGGTGTTGGATTGGCGTTCTGTTTCAAGGCCGTTGATGGTGAATTTGGCGTTTTGGCCACTTTTCTCTTCATTATTAAACTTTAATACCTGGTTATTAAAATCACCAGAAATATTAATATCATTTCCCGATTCATTGAACTTCCCTGTCTCTTTCCTGGTCACCGTCAAACTGTCGGAAAAAGAATCATAGAACATCGTTACGCCGGCGGGTGATTCGTTCACCTTTCGGATCACCGTATCCAATGTATCATTTCCGGTAACGAAAATCCGCTCGTTCACTTCGCCCTTGGATGTATGGGTGCCGATAGTGAAATCGGTGTAGTTTTGCTTAAACTTCACTTCAACTTTAGCACCTTCCCCAGGCGCTTTATCATCAAACATAATATTTCCCGAAGTCAGGTCGACCTTCCAACCATTGCTTAATTCAGCAATACCATTTGTTGGCCCTTTTGTTATGACGAGGTTTTCAGTTTCCTCACCAATTGTAACCTTTACGGAGAAACCCTCTTCAAGCAGTGATCCTTTACCAAGACTAATCATATTTTGCTTTTCGCCTACCGTAAAAGATGCGGTCTTTTCTTCGAGCACGTAGTCAACCTTTACCGCACTTCCACTGGCCACCTCATTGGTAAACGTAAGCTTTCCATCAGCCAAAAGTACTTTCCCACTCGCCAGATCGGATTCTTCTGTAACCACATCATATGATTTTCCATTGATTTTCACACTCAATGTACCTTCGACAAGTTTGTCACCATTTAAGCCTAAGCTGACTGAATTCCCTTCCGTACGGAGTGTTTTTGATTCTACAACTCCCTTTTCCCAACTGATACCTTCACGTTCTATAAGTTTTTGTGATGTATTAAATTTTTCATTCCCATCGCTTAGCTTCCCACTGATTTTGGTAGCCGCCGACGCCAGCTGTTTTATTTCCGAAATGCTATACGAGGCCTGCGCCGCTCCGCTCGTCACAGTTGCAGACACTTTCGCCTCGTCTGTGGAGGCTGCCATTCTTGCACGGTAGTTGCTCGTCAGCTTCAACTGAGCCAACCGGTCACGGAAGCCGAGCAACATTGTATTGATGGAACGGTAATCGTCCCGCTTCCATTCAAGAATCTGTTTCTGCTGTTTCATTTTATCAAGGGGCATTCTTTTGGCCTTCATCATATCCTTGACGATCTGGTCAATGTCCATCCCGCTTGCCAATCCACCGATACGCATTTGTTACTTCACTTCCTTAGTTTCCCTATATTTTTTTATCTACGAGGATGCCCATGGCATCCGCCATTGCCGCAAATATATCGAGAAGCTTTTTTGGCGGGATTTCCCTTACCACTTCATCCGTCTCTTCATTTACGACTTTAACGTAATATTTATTTAGCTGATCGTGATATTCAAATTTCAAGTATTGCTTCGACGTTTTTAAGTGGCTGTTTGTGAATGCAACTGCTCTTTCAAGCAACGCTGTCGCGTCTTTTTCCGAAAGTTCGTATGATCGTTCTTTCGTTGCGTTTGACTCCCGGTTAGACTCTCCGATCCCGATAGCAGAGCGTACAGGCATCGCAGCACCTTCCACTGGAAGCCTTCCTCCGATCGATCCAATCATCCTCTTTCTCTCCTTCGGTAAAAATTGAATTCTTACAGGTATTATCGGCTCAGTGTCGAATTCCTTTATAAAAATCTCCTGAAATCTATGAGAAATGCCCATTTTGTTTCCCACGTCCTGATTCCAATGCCCTTTTATAGGTCAAATTCATAGGATAAGTTGAACATTTTAATAAAAAAAGATGAGGAGGACCTGAATTGAATCATTATTATCAAACAGATCCTTATGGATATCCCATGGCAAATTACGGATATCCTGTGATGACAATGCCTCGTGGAGATGAAAGGCTTTGGGGAAGGCCCTGGGGTTGGGGCTGGGGATTTGGCGGCCCCTTTTTCAGGCCATGGGGATTTGGATTCGGCTTTCCTTTTTTTCCGTTTTTCTGGTAAAAGAGAATTCGGAAACCGGACAGACCATATGTCCGGTTTCGTCAATTTCCACATAATTTCCCAGGAAATGCTCGTTTTTTGTCTTTTTGTCAAATCCGCTTTTCAAAATGTACTATAATATAGTCATCACAAAGATGTTGAGGTGTGAAAAAAATGGTCCGAATCGCATTATCATGGAGCGGCGGCAAAGACAGCTGCATGGCCCTTCATGAATTGATAAACAGAGGGGACGAGGTCGCCTGCCTGCTGACGACTGTACCACAGGAAACAGGAAAAACTTTTGCCCATAACGAAGACATAAAAAAAATGGAAGCTCAGGCAGAATCACTGGGAATTCCACTGGAATTAGTCCACTGCACATATGATACATATACCGAAGACTTCCTGGAAGAATTGGTGAAATTGAAAACGAAATACAGGCTGGATGCCATCGCGTTTGGAGATATGTATTTGGAGGGCCATCGGGAATGGGGGCAAAAACTGGCGGATGCAGCAGGATTGAAAGCGGTGTACCCCTTATGGTCTGAGCAATCGGAAATGCTGACGATGTTAAATAAATTCATAAATAGCGGATATAAAGCTGAGGTCATCAAGGTCCGGGAAGATGTGCTGCCTTTGGATTGGGTCGGCCGTCTATTAGATGAAAGTTTTATAAAAGACATTAGCGAAAAAGATGTCTGCCCGATGGGGGAATCTGGAGAATACCATACATTTGTTTATGATGGTCCTTTATTTAAAAAGGAAGTAAGAAGCTAACTTTCACACAGTCACTACGAAATATTTTCCTGTTTATTCTCTGAACGGACCGGGAAAAAGAAACATACAAAAGCAAAGGGGTGACAACTTATGAATAGAAACAAAGCCATGATGACAGGTTTGGCGCTAGGAGCCGCGTATCTGATGAGAAATGAAAAATCCCGCAATAAACTCAAAAATCAGCTGAAGTCCTTGGGAACTACAAAGAAATCTAAATAATAGTGATGAAATAGGCGGGTATTGGGCTCGCCTGTTTTTATTTGGACAACCCCCACAGTAAACTTTGTATATCCCTTTCTTTACACAAACTTTTCCATTATCCTATTTGCAAGATATAAATTTAAATTGGGAGGCTGCCCATGTCCTGTAAGTCATAGTTTGATTAAGCTGACACTCCTTTGAAACGAAGAGGCAAAATTACCGTTTCTTGAATAGGCCTTTTAGAAATCCTCCCTTATTCTCTTTCTTTACATAGAAAGGACTTTGATCCTTAACGGCGTCCTTGCCAAACGAATCACCCAAAGGAACAAAATCAAGTTTTTCATTCTTTTTTAAAAAGGGCGTGGCCACTTCAGCCATCTCAGCAAATGTATCTCTAGGATCGTTTTCTGTATCAACGACCATCAAAAAACTTTGGTCCGTTTGATTTCTCACCATCAAAAGCAAATAAGCACTCTTCACATGGGCCATTTTCGGAAGTTGCTTCTTTAATGCATCAATCATCTCCGTCGGATAGTCATTTGGAATGCCGATCATCACCGACTCGCCTTCATCCATTTGCAGAGCGCTGTTATTTATTATTTCGATCAGATTCCCGTCAATCAAAAGATTCTCGCCAAATGGATTGATCACAACCCCCTCGAAACTTCCATTCCCCAGCATACTCTCATAATCTTTGAAAGTGGTAATCAAGGTCTGCTGATTGGGCTCACTGCTCCACTTCCGAAGTTCATCCCAGTCTGTGAACGCCGGGAAGAAAGTCTTTCCATCCTGAGTGGTGATTCCGGCAAATTGTATCTTTGTGTCTTTTTCAAGAACTGATTCCCCGCCCGTATTTTCCGGCATAGGATCAATAATGACCGGAGCGAGAAAGTGGGCTTTCAGCAGCTCGTGAAAAAAAGCTTGCTCATTTCCGCGGCTCGGTTCCTCCCTCAATACAGCAACACTCTTCACCAAATCCGGATTTGTGACAGGCTTGTTTACGTCTACCATCGTGGACACCCTTTCTATGCGTGTTCTTTTATGAAAAAGACAAACCATGGCAATATGTAGTTCTTTGTCAGCACCCATGTTTCCATTTTTTCCTTCATAAAACGTTGGCCTTATCTTCGTATTAGAAGCAGCCGTGAAGAAATTCTTTTTTCAGCTGCTCATACTTATGTTACGAACATGGAGCGATAAAGTTTCCTGGATGCTTGGACCAGCATCGGAATTCCCGCTGACAAACAGTCATAAAGTCAACTTTCCCAGGAAAAGCCCACATTATAAAGGCAACCTTGAAAAAGCGAGCAATTGTAAGATTAAATGAGGAAAACAACAATGACATTCGCTTTCATTGACATTGTTTTCGTTTTCATTCAATTTTTCTGACTTTGTTTATTTTAAGGAAAAAGATGATAATGAAATTACAATGATACGAAAGAGGGTAGGTTAAATGAAGACTTTCATTAATGGCCTAGTCAACAAATACGAGGGTTTCGTACGAGTCAGAACAGCAAGAGTCTTAAACAAACGTAACTAAGGTATAAGCACCTAGATATTGCATATAGATATATTCAGTGAGCCAAGTCTTTCGAGACTTGGTTTTTTTGTTAGGGCTATTGTGATATCGATTCTACTTGTTATCTTATCTGCCCGGATGTCTTCCGATCACTATAGCACAAATCGCATTGCCCTTGCCTCATAACAATCCCATACCCTGATCTTCACCTTCATTATCAGATTCTACTCTTATTACGCTACCTTCAAAAAGGTCCATATACCAGTCATCTTTTTCCTCAAGAATATTATGTCTAAAAACGGGTATTCTATATAAAAATAAAGCAAGTTTCGTTTGTTTCCTTTTTATGTCTTTTGTTTCTTTTCTGAATAATTTATACTGGAGGTGAGAGGAGTGAAAAAACATATGGCTGTAAAAACGGGAGTTGTTTTTAAAGGCATCTCTGACGTCATGGCCCAAGTTAACAAGGAAAATATCAGTGAAAACGCCAGGCAATATGTACAACTGCTCCATCAATCCATTGAAATCGATCAAGAGAAAGAAATGTTTTATCTGGAACTGAACGATGATGAAAAAACCGAAGTAGAACATGTACTGAAAGACGTTTTCCATACGAGACTGCCAGAATATATGCCGGTAACAGAAGTAGCACAAATGTTGAATGTTACGCCGCAGATGGTAAGAAGATATTGTGCTGAAGGGAAGATTAAAGCAAAACAACGCATGGAGAATTCCGGCAAATGGCTTATCCCTACAGAACAATTTTTAGCAAAACCTGAATTTTCCAAGCATCTAAAACAGAAAGAAATTAATAGAATGAAATCAATGAAAGCGATTGATCTCGTATTGCAAGGCATTGATGAAGAAGAGGAAGAGGACTAAATGCCGGAAAATTTTCTTTCGGAAAAGAGATATATGCTGGATACAAACATTTTTAGATATAAAATAGACTCAAGCTCCCACTATAGAAATGAAGCCAAAAAGTTTTGGACAATGATACTCTCCGAAATGGAAATTGGCGAGAGCGAGATTTTTGTCCCCCATGAAGTGCTAAGGGAGCTTGAGATCCAATCCTACTTAATGATGGACAAGGAAAAACGCAGATTGGATGCAGTTAGGGGATTCCTCACCATTTTACCTGAAATTAATAATAGGCAGGCAGAGCATATGATAAGAAAAATCTCCGCATATATTCGATCAAATTATAAAAAGGAGTTAGATGTCATAAAACGCGGTGTAGAATATCCTTCTGTCTCCGACTCTAGAATTCTATTAAATGCATGGCAATACGATTGTATCCTGGTTACAGCAAACATTAAAGACTTTATGTTATTTCCCTTACTCTTTGACTCGGATGCATTAAAACTATATGACCCTATTACCGAAAACTATGTTGTACTGGACCCAATAGTACATGAAACAATAACTAATGATAAGCAGTTCAATGTTATGAAACAGGAACTTGTACAACTTTTAAATTACTGATTTTTTTTGCAAGGTAAAGTACGGGAGGATATAGCTTTTACCAGTGCATTCCACTCAAAAGCAATCACTTGGATACATATCGGCTTCGTTGCACCAGTTTGTCGCCCATTTAAAACTTCTTCAATCCCGCTATTGTCAACGCCATATTCACAAAGCGGAATACTGAGTCAATGGCTCTTTTACCTGCTGTTTGTATGCGTAGAAGGTGGAAATTATTCTTTTTTCGTTTTTGCCAAAATGCCCGAGAGATCCGTAACTTCTTTTAGCGCTGCCGTATTTTCATTCTGTATTTCCAGCCACACTTCTTTGCGGTGGACTTCTACATTCTTAGGCGCGTTAATGCCGATTTTGACTTGATCCCCCTGAATGGCTGTAATAGAGATTTCTATGTCAGGTCCAATTTGAATAGCCTCGCCCTTTTTCCTCGATAATATCAGCATGACGTCACCCCTTCACTTTCTGTCCAAACAGGGGGTGCCTGGTGTTATAATCGGTGTCATTCAGAATCACTTGCTTCGCCCTATTATTATGTCTGTTGATGACCACCGGTGCTTGCAGGTTAGCCGTCGTCTTTTCAAACGGATCCTGCACGGTTAATATCGCGTAGACCACTGCATCCTCCGGCTGTTTAAGAGCCAACTGCTCAATCGCTGATTCGCTCAGTTTAAAGTCATACTCCGGGAAAAATGAAAAAGGATCCGTGACGATAAAGCCGATTTCCGGTGTTTTAACTGACTGCATCACCAACAAAGTGCCCTCATCCAATGGCAGCAAGACAAAATTCTTCTCTTCCGGAAATCCGGGAATCCCGCTGTCAAACCTCAAAACAGCTTCTTCGTTTATCTGCTGCGTTCCATGATATTTCGTTTCAATGTTCATTTCCCCGCTCCTTTCATGCTTCCAAATTGACAAAATCTATTTTTAACGACGGCTCGCGTTCCATATAAATATCCACTTTTCCCGGTTCATTTTCGATCACAGGCTCTTGGGGCTCCGCATGGATGATCGGCTTATTTTGTTTCCATTGGATGTGCAATACATCCGGCTCATAATTGACTTTGACACTGAAAGGAGAAGGTATGAATGTTATATTCAACGAAGCCTGCGGTTTTTCAAAATTTCGCTTGGCTATATGCGGAATTGGATTGCCGCCGCCCAGCTCAATCCGCATCAGCTCGTCTCCCTCTTCCGCTCGCCTTGCAATGCCCTCAAGAAGCTGTGAGCGTCCATCTTGAGCAAACTCTTCCACAAGCCTTGGTGTAGACTTCAAATTCATATCTTCCCAGGCTTTAGTCTGGTCAATCGTAAGCTTTCCAGGCGTACGTTCAATCTGCATAACAGCTGGAGGCTGCTGAATCTCCAATACCGCTCTAGGCTGTTCTATCGACTGCCTTGCCGGGATTGTCCGCATGCCAATCTGCCCTATAGTGGATTCAATCCGAATTTGTGGCATCAATCTCATAAAAGCACCTCCGTTTGCTTTTTAAAAGAGAAAAAAGCTACCCAGCGAAA
Source organism: Siminovitchia fortis (assembly GCF_007681465.1). NCBI lineage: Bacteria > Bacillati > Bacillota > Bacilli > Caryophanales > Bacillaceae > Siminovitchia > Siminovitchia fortis. The sequence continues at coordinate 22,909 of NZ_VEKZ01000028.1, read as the reverse complement.
GTAGCTTTCTATCTTAAAAAGTCAACCAGCGTCGGCTGAACAATCCGTGCGCTTACACTCAACGATGCTCTAAGCATGCTCTCCTCCATCACCAGTTCGGTGATGACCTTTTCATATTCCACACCTTCATTATCAGCGACCATCTTCTTTAAAATCTCTTCCTGCTGATCAATCCGGTTCTCCATCAGATCAATACGATTTGCGCGGGCACCGAGCGAAGCCCTTTTGGTTAAAAGATTATCAATCTCAATATCGAGATCTCCAAGATAGCTGCCGATATCTTTATTTTCATCATTAGGGTTTCCTTCAATGGCATCGGTCAGTTCTTTTAGCTTATTGAATAATTCTTGTGTAAAAACATTAGTCACATTAATCGGAATCTCGATGCCTTTACTAAGCTCTATTTTAACTGCCTCATTATTATTATTTACATCAAAAGTTCCATCGTCTTTAGGGGTTACAGGTTTTTTTATCTCATCCGAAGATGCATCCGTATCCGTTCCATTAAAAATATACCTTCCGGCAACTTCCGTATTGGCGATATTTGCTAATTGCTCGGTCAGTTCTTTTATCTCTTCAGCAATAGCATCACGTTGGCTTTGATCCAACGTTCCATTGGCTGCACTCTCTGTCAACTCACGTATGCGGTGCATCGCTTTCGTTGCCTGATCCAAAGCCGCATCCGAATTGTCAATCCAGTTATGCGCTTCTGTGAAATTCCGTTTAAACTGCTCATTCTGCTTAACATTAGTACGATAGGCAAGACTTTTCATGGCAACAACCGGATCATCTGACGGCCTGCTAATCTTTACCCCTGTATTCAGTTGTTCCTGCAGCATCCCAAGACGGCCGTAAGTATTGCTCAAATGTCTGAGTGAGTTGTTTGCAATCATAGATTGTGTAACACGCATATCAATTTACCCCCTATCTCCCGACAACGCCCATGCCGTTAATTACTTTATCGAGCATTTCATCAATCACAGTTATATTCCTTGCAGCCGCATTATAAGCGTGCTGGAACTTAATCATATTCATAATCTCTTCATCTAAAGAAACAGCGCTGACCGAAAGCCGTTTTTCGTCAACTGCGGCCTGAAGGGTGCTGACATTCTTTGCCTGCCCTTTGGCATATTGCGCTTTAACGCCTAGACTCCCAATTAACTCCTGATATTTGGTCATTACATCTTTTAATGAATCGGCCATAGCCAATGCTTTTGATCCGTCACCAGGAGAACCCTCCGGTTTTAATCCTTCTGTATCTTTTAGTATCATCTCAAGGTCACTTGCACCCGCGTTATTATTAAAAAAATCACCATCAAATGCCCCATTTACTTTTTCCACCAGAAGATCCGCTATACTATCCAATTCTTTCATGACAGTTATATATGAATCCCCTTCTTGACCTTGGTACCCATAATTCTCAATGAGGCTTTTCAATGTTCCATCTGTTAAATCTTTAAGAATATCCTCTTCACCAATCTTAAGCCCAGTTACAACATCCGGCTCCTCACCATATGAAACATTGATTTCTGCAAATTTGAAATCCTTGCTGACAAGTTCATATTCCTTCGTAGTACTGTCACCTTTCATTTTAATGACATAGATCCCTTCCATCTCGCCTTTGGGATTTTTGTGGCTGGGTACCTTTTGCACCTCTATATCCATAAACTTGGAAAGCTCATCCACAAGCAGGTCCCGCTCATCATACAGGTCGTTCGGAACATAACCCAGCGGTTCAACTTCCGCTATTTTTTGATTTAGCTCGTTGATGTTTTTCAACAATAAATTGATTCCCCTTGGATCATCATCTTTTCCACTTTCGTTTAGGTATGTATTTAGCTGGACCTTCAAATCCTGCCTATAGTCCTCCATCGTGTTGTATATGTGGTTAAATGTATCTGCTACGGTTTTTCCGCGCTCAAGGACAACTTCCCTCGCACCGGAGTTTTCCGGGTTTACGCTCAGGTCTTGGAGGGCCTGCCAAAAGTCGTTTAGCACCCTGGAAATACCTGTGCTTTCTTTACCTGTCTCATTTAATATATCTTCCAATCTGGAGAGGGCCTCTGCATTTGTTCCAAAATACCCCAGCTTTGCATTTTCTTTTCGATATTGCGTGTCAAGGAAGGATTCCCTTATACGTTGAATGGAACCTGCCGAAACGCCCGTCCCGATCTGGCCCGGAATCATCGGCCGGTTCATCGATGCAGGCGGATACGCTTCTGAGGCCTGCATATTGATCCGCTGGCGAGTATAGCCCGGTGTGTTGGCGTTCGCTACGTTATGTCCGGTCGTGTATAGCCCGGCCTGCTGGGTGTTCAGTGCTCTTCTTGCCGTTTCCAGGCCATGAAAGGTAGATGACATGTTATTTCCTCCATATTTCTCATTCAATTATATTAATCAAGCCTTTGAATCGAAGAAGGACTTGTTTGGTTTGGGTTGTTTTTTCTCATCCGGCCTGCCGTAGGCGGCCGTTTCCTTTTCCGGCTGCAACAGGTCGAGGTTCATGTTGACGTACTGCAATGATTGGTAGATGAGCTGCTTGTTCAGATCGTTCTGGTTCTGAAGCCTTTCAATCACTGTTATCAGCTGTTCCTGCAGCGCCTTCAGCGTTTCGGCCGCTTCGGGGTTTGCGGCTGCTATGCAGTCCGCAATCGTGATTTGGCCGTCCCAATTCTTTTTTAAAAACGCTTTTGCAACCGTCTGCCGTTCGTCTTCCATCATGGTGATGGTTGTTGTCAGCTTCTGTTCTTCGCGCATAATCTCCTGGAGGCTGTCCACATCACCTTTTTTCAGGACCTCCGTTTTCTTGACCGCATTTTTCAGCAGGCTCTCATGCAGTTGATACTGCCTGGTCAGATTGTTGATCAAAGTCTCCGCAGACATGGAACAGCCTCCTTTCGATTTATTGGTTGAAGTAGTATTTGGCCATGCTGTAAGCAACTTTTTTCGGATCGACTTTATAATTGCCTTGCTCGATCTGATTTTTCAATTGCTCTACGCGGGCTTTTCGCTCTGCATCAAATCTGGATGACTGCTGGAGCTCTTTGGCTTCTTTGGAAATTTGTATTTGATCCGCATCCATACGTTCTGTGCGGGTTTGCTTTTCTACATGATTAATCTGCTTAGAATACGGATTCGTATCAGGCCTGTTGAAAGAATTGATTTTCATCAGATAACCTCCTTGCTTTCAACGTTTCGTATCTATTATATCGGTTTATCGGAATAATTGTTTAGATAATCTTCGCTGAAAAATTCACCCCCTCGCCAATGTAAAAGAGCTTACACTTTTCGCACCAGCCTCCATCAGGGCATGCGCTGCGTGATGAAGCGTCGATCCTGTCGTATAAATGTCGTCTATTAAAAGAATAACTTTTCCTGAAACGTCTTGATTCACTTTAAAAACCTGTTTCAGGTGAATCCTCTCTTCCCGGGATTTTTTCGATTGCTTTTCACCGTGGATCCGCACGAGCGCATCAAACGTTTCAAACCCGGCCTCAGCTGCCAAAGCGGCGGCCTGGTTGAACCCCCGCTCCATCAGCCGCTCACTGCTCAACGGAATCGGCACGGCCAAATCGAAGGACGCCCTTGAAACGATGCTTCGGACCTCCGGCGAAAATGCCTTCGCCAACGCATAATCCCCCCGGTATTTATAGCGTGCCAACATTTCTTTTAAAAAATCATTGTAATCATATATGGAAACATTTCGTTCAAGGACGCCCTTCCACTTCGAGTCTTTTTCCCAGCGAAAGCAATCATGGCAAATATCTTCATGAATATACTCAGCTTCCAGCTTGGCAAACGGCCTGGAACATTTCCGGCAAACCGGATCCGTGATGATTATCAATTTTCCTTTACACGTTTTGCATAAACTTTGTTCAGGCGCCCCAAATAGAAACTTTCTCCATGTCATCTCCTCCTGAATGACCGCGTCGCAATACAAACAATGATTATTCATCGAGCAGCCCCGCCTTCTGCGCTTCCTTGTTCATATGGTCGATATGAAGCAAAGCCCGGATCATCGCTTTTGTCCTGCCGTAATGAAAAAAAGTAATATCCCCTGAGGGGTATTCCGAACTTCTGCCCACCCTGCCGGCAATTTGAACAAGGGCAGCCTCAGTAAAAATATCATCTTCTGCACCAAGCACTGCCACATCTATATTTGGAAAAGTGACGCCCCTTTCCAAAATGGTTGTTGTAAGAAGAATCGGTGTCTCCCCCGCTCTCATTCTTTTTACTTTTTCCTTCCTTAACGGGTCTTCCGCATGAACGGATTCAATCGCCGGATGCAGCTTCTGAAAAATGGAAAGGGATTTTTTCATCAGCTCAATATGCGGAAGAAAAATAAGCGCCTGTTTTCCGAGCTTCAGCCGATTTTCCGTCCACTCCATTACATTATAGGGAAGCCGGCTCTTTTCCAGCCGTTTCTGCCAATTTCCACACCATGCAAATCGCGGCAGCGGCAGCGGCCTGCGGTGAAAGCGGGCAGGTATTTTAATGAATTTTCGCTTTCCAAACCGGCATTCATCCTGCCATTTCCTGCTCGGGGTTGCGGTCAAATAGATTCGCGCAGCTTCCGGCTTGGCCGATTTTTTTACTGCCCATTGCAGGCTTGCATCAAATGTATATGGAAAAGCATCGACTTCATCGACAATCATCGTGTCGAACGCATGGTGAAAACGAAGGAGTTGATGAGTAGTGGAAATCGTGATGGGAGAAAATCGGTGACGGTCTTCACTGCCGCCATACAGTGCGGAGACTTCGGCAGAGGGAAACACTTTTTGAATACGGGGCGCCAGCTCCAATACAACGTCCGTCCGCGGAGTCGCAATGCAGATCCGATGGCCAAGCTTCAACGCTTCATTGATGCCTGAAAATAGCACCTCGGTTTTTCCAGCGCCGCATACCGCCCATACAAGAAATTCATCTTTGTTCCGGACAGCGGCAACCACCGCTTCAGAAGCAGCTTCCTGTCCTTTGGAAAGCTGACCGTCCCATTGCAAATGGCTACCGGAATCCCATTTCAAAGGAGGGCTGGTCCAACGATAAAAGTCCGTGCATTGTGACACTCTTCCCATCATGAGGCACTTCCTGCAATAGACGCAGTCCTTTCCGCATGATGCACAAGGAAATTTCGAAAAAAGCCTGCCAACCCGGTTATCGCAGCGATGACACAGCCATCCTGTGTTACTGAGCCTTAATCCGGGGACTTCTTCAATATATCCATTTTTGATATGTACATTAATCTCTTCTTTGGAAAATGGGATTTCATTCAAGAGGAGCATTCGTCCGAATAAAAATCGTTGAAGCTCAGGAGAGAATTGCTGCAGGGGGTCAGATAAACGAGAAAACTTCGTATTCAATATATCACCTCTCATCACTTGCCATTCGTGCGATTATTCAGAATATCGCGCGGGCAGCAATAATCTAAAATACGCTCAATTAGAAAGTCAGAGATTGTCCGGCGCCCGGTTGGCCGCCTCATATTCAGACCGCACAAGGCCGAAATGCCTCTTTGCATCCCGGCCTCAATATTATCGTACTTCGACCCATCCATTCTTGATGGCTGTGATGACCGCTTGGGTACGATCGTTGACATTCATTTTTTGTAAAATGTTGCTCACGTGGTTTTTGACTGTTTTTTCGCTTATATAAAGCGTTTCCCCGATAGCGCGGTTGCTTTTTCCGTCAGCAAGCAGCTGCAGGACTTCACATTCGCGGCTTGTCAGCAAATGCAGGGGCACTCTCACTTCCGGCTGCTGGTAGCCTGTTCCTTTATTGTGCTGGTTGGCCAGTCTCCTGTATTCCCTCACCAGTTTATGGGTGACCTTCGGATGAATATAGGAACCTCCGTCCGCCACAACTTTGATTGCACCGATCAGCTCGTCTGAATCCATTTCTTTTAACATATAGCCCGCGGCACCGGTCTTCATGGCATGCGTCACATATGCTTCCTCATCATGGATGGAAAGGATGATCGCTTTTGAATCCGGATGAGTCTCCATCAGCTGCCTTGTTGCTTCGATGCCGTTTGTATCTTTCATATTAATATCAAGCAGGACTACATCCGGGGAATATTCCTCAACAATCCCAACTGCATCACAGCCGTCTTCACCCTCTGCCACGACAGAGAAAGTCTTTTCAAATTCCAGGATTCTCTTTACACCCTCGCGAAACAATTCGTGATCATCAATAATGGCTATTTTTGTTTGCATTCGTTATTCCCCCTTGATTGTTTTTTAATCAAATGATGGGTATCTTGATTGAAATGACTGTTCCCGCTCCTTGTTTGGAATGGATTGTGAACAGGCCGTCCAATATTTCGACGCGCTCTCTCATTCCCATCATACCGTAGCTTCCGCTCTTTCTCACGCTGACGTCAAAGCCGATGCCGTCATCCTTCACAAGAACGTATACCTTCTCAGGCTGCACTTCAACCTTTACCTGGATGGTCTTTGCCTTAGCATGCTTTAACGCATTATGTACAGCTTCTTGGATGAGCCGAAAAAGAGCCACTTCATATTTCGATGGAAGTCTCGTATCCTTCCCTAAATAAACGAACTCGATGTTCGTTGTTTTGTGGTAATCCTCGACTGTCGCCAAATATTTCTTCAATGTCGGAATCAGCCCGAGATCATCAAGGGCCATTGGGCGCAAGTCATAAATAATGCGCCTGACTTCATATAGGGTCGTACGGATCATTTTCTTGAGGCTGCGTATTTCCTCAAGTGATCGCTCCGGTCCTTCTTCTTTATGCATTTTTTCCGCCAAGTCGGAACGGATCAGGACGCTTGCGAGCAATTGCGCGGGCCCATCATGGATCTCACGGGACAGCCGCTTTCTTTCTTCTTCCTGAGCCTCGATGATGCGTAAACCGAAGTCCTGCTTCATTTTCGCATCTTCCAGGGCTTCACCCATTTCTTTGATGTCGCTTACCAAATAATTGGATACGACCGAAATTTGCGAGACAAGCATCTCTGCCCGCTCAATCGTTTGCTGCAGAATAAGCAAGCGCCTTTCAAGATCATCCCTTCGCTCTCTGAGCTGTTTTTCCAGTTGCCGGTTTATCATTAATTTCGTTTGGAGATCATGGGCTTGTTCATATGCGGTGCGCACCTGTTCTTCGCTGAATTCCTTAAAGTGCAGGCTTATGGTGGACAGGCGCTGTCTTGAGAGCCTTGATTGCACTTCCAGTTTATCGCCTTCATCAATGACTTTGCTGACTTCTTCCTTGATTTTTTCCAGTTCTTTTAATATGCTGTCATGGTCACGGCGGCACTGCTCGCCAATCTGGAAAATCTCGTGCTTGCTGCGGTCCACGGTGTTGATCATCTGTTCGACAATATTATCCAGCTCTTTTATATTCACTTTCTTAAGTGCCATTTTCCTCGAGGGGTCCCCCTTTCGGATCGGTATACTGGAAATAGGTGATAAGACATACCTACCATTCTACTAAAAGTATTATATCATGTATAATTTTATTAAACACACTATTTTAGTTGGGAAAATAATTAGCCTTTTGAAAGGAGCAGGGTCGTGCTTGCACAATATTTGACGGTAAAAGCGACGGGTACCCATGAAATCAATATTCAAAAATCAAGGTTCATCGCACATGTTAAAAGGGCCGAGACTGAGGAAGAGGCGCAGGCTTTCATTCAAGAAATTAAAAAGGAACACTGGAATGCCACCCATAACTGTTCAGCCTACATGATCGGTGAAAATGACCAGATCCAAAAAGCAAATGATGACGGCGAGCCGAGCGGAACCGCCGGAGTTCCAATGCTTGAAGTGCTGAAGAAAAGAAATTTGAAAGATACAGTTGTTGTCGTCACAAGGTATTTCGGGGGCATTAAGTTAGGGGCCGGAGGGCTCATCCGCGCCTATGGCAGAGCGGTTTCTGCAGGGATTGATGCCGTCGGGACCGTCCGGCGGACTCTCGTGACCGTCATGCATGTGAAAGCCGATTATACATGGCTTGGAAAACTTGAAAACGAAATCCGCTCCTCTGAATTTCAATTGAAAGACATCCATTATTCCGACCTTGTTGAAATCGAAGTTTATGTAAAAGAGGATCAGGTCAACGAATTCCGGGAATGGATGACGGAGCTGACAAATGGGCAAGCTGGCATATCCGAAGGCGGGCAGCTATACATGGAAACAGACATAAAGTAAGATCCTTTTTTTGTAAAGACAGGAGTAAAGACTCCCGTCTTTTTTATTAGGGAAAATTTCTTTTTGACAATAGAATTTATTTTCCATAGACAATGTCTTTCGCCATCATCAGGGCACCCAATATCCCTGAATCATCGCCGAGTGTTGGTGAAACAATATAGTTTTCCGGCTGCGGCAATGTGAGAAAGCCTTTGGATAACCGCTCCATTTCACGGTGGATGCGCTGAAGCAAATGCGGCTGCTTCATCACTCCGCCGCCCATGATGATTTTCTCGGGTGAAAGAATCAAAATATATTGCAGCAGGGCCTGCGCCAAATAATGGGCTTCTATTTCCCAAGCAGGGTGATTTTCCGGCAGCCCGGCCCCTTCTATCCCCCACCGTTTTTCGATTGCCGGACCGGCTGCCAAACCTTCCAGGCAATCCACATGATATGGACAAAAGCCTTCGAATTCGTCTTGGGGATGCCGGCGAAGGAAAATATGTCCCATTTCAGGATGGGAAAGTCCATGAAGAATCTTTCCATCCACAACGGCTCCGGCGCCGATTCCTGTTCCAACGGTCATGTACAAGCAGATGCCAAGCCCCTTGCCGGCACCAAAAAGAAATTCACCCCAAGCGGCCGCATTGACATCCGTATCAAATGCGACCGGAACATTTAAAGCTTTTTTCATCGTTTCCACAAGCGGGAAGTTGACCCATCCGGGCTTCGGTGTTGCTTTGATATATCCGTATGTATCGCTTTGCCCATTCAAGTCCAGCGGACCGAATGAACCGATGCCAAGAGCATCTATTTGATGTTTTTGAAAAAATTCAATCACTTTCGGGATCGTCTTTCCCGGATATTCCGTTGGGATCTGCACGCGCTCCATTATCTTCCCGTCTTCGGTTCCGACAGCGCAAATATACTTGGTCCCCCCGGCTTCAACCGCTCCAAGCATGTTCGTTCACTTCCTTCAAAAAGATCATTCACCTTTCATTCTATCATCATATTTATCTGTTATGAACATACACCTAGTTATGATAAAGACAATTTTTGGGGGGACGGTTATGGAAATCCGGGTACGGTCAGGAGATACGCTTTGGCATTACAGCCAGTTATTTCATATCCCGTTCATTTTGATCCTCGATTCCAATGCGAATCTTGCCAATCCAAACGCCCTTCAAGTTGGACAGACAATCCAAATTCCCGGTTACCTAACAGGAACGTATACGATCAGGCCCGGCGATACCTTTTGGAAAATTGCCCAAGACCGGAGTGTAAACGTAGATGCCCTTTTGATTTTAAACCAGGATATCAATCCGAATGAACTAACTGCCGGACAGCAGATCAATATTCCGGTAAGAGTCATGTCAAGGGTCATCGATGGCAATGAACCGTATGATTTTCAGAAAATGTCCCGCGATATGAACAGGCTGATGGCGATTTATCCTTTTATTAAAAGGCGGGAAGCGGGAAAAAGCGTACTCGGGAACCCCCTGCATGAAATGCAGATTGGACGGAAGGGAAGAAAAGTACAGATCAATGCGTCCTTTCATGCAAATGAATGGATCACTACACCTATTTTCATGCGTTTTTTAAACGATTACATGCTGGCCCTCACCAGCGGTTTGACGATCAAGGGCATACCTGCATTAACGATGTATACGGAGAGCCGGCTGTATGCCATCCCGATGGTGAATCCTGATGGTGTCAATCTTGTCCTGAACGGTCCCCCGCCCGAAAGGGAAGCCGAGCTTGTCAGGCTGAATAGGGATAGCCGGGACTTTTCCGGCTGGAAGGCGAATATTCGCGGGGTGGATTTGAATAAGCAATTCCCGGCCAAGTGGGAGTTTGAAAAAGAAAGGAAGCCGAAAGAGCCGGGCCCCCGTGACTTTCCGGGCTACACCCCTCTTTCCGAACCGGAGACTAAAACGATGGCCGGGCTGGCCAGAACGGAAAAATATGACCGGCTGCTCGCCCTTCATACGCAAGGGCAGGAAATTTATTGGGGGTATGAAGGACTGGAGCCGCCGGAGTCAAAGAAGCTTGCAAAGGATTTTGCCAGACTCAGCGGATATGAAGCAGTCCGCTACATCGACAACTACACCGGTTATAAAGACTGGTTCATCCAGGATTTCAGAAAGCCGGGCTTTACCATTGAACTGGGCAAAGGGCAAAATCCGCTGCCTCTTTCCCAATTTGAAGAAATCTATTCCCACATGCTAGGACTTTTTGTAAGATCGTTGATTTAACAATTTGATCATACCCAAAGCGATTAGGGCTCCCAGTGAATCCAACACTACATCCCATACAGAAGCCGTCCTGTCCGGAACGAATGATTGGTGAATTTCATCTGTTGCCGCATACACGGTTGTAATGACCCATGCCAATAGAAACCTGCTTTTTTCAAAACTGTTGAAAAGGAGTACCGCCAGCAGTCCGAACGCTCCCAGATGCACCAGCTTGCGGAATGCCACATTCACAAGAGCTGCCTGCCCTGAAGACAGACCAAACAATTTTTCTATTAAAACTTGTGTATTTCCGCCTGTGGAGGATGGCAAATGCGTGGCGATAAAAATGGCCGCGGCCCATGCAATGGCTGCAATCAGCCATATGTGACGTTTTCTCATGAAACACCTCTTTTTATTGGAATAATAAAGGCGGGACACTTGACATTTGCAGTCCCGCCTTTTCCGTTTTGTCAAATATTCAGATGTTCCTTCAGCACGCCTTGGACTCTTTCCCTTTCCTCTTGGGGAACAAGGTAATACCAAATGCCATCAATCTTGGTCCCTTGTCCTTCAATTTGATACTGGTCAATTTTCCGGCGCGCTTCTTTATAGTTCTTTTGAATATCCTTCATTTCATCGAATGAAAGATTTGTTTCAACATTTTTTCCCAGTGCATCAAGGACATCGTCATATTTCCAGATCGCCGAGATGTTGGCTCCTTTATTGATCACACCCTGGATGACTTGGCGCTGGCGCAGCTGGCGTCCGAAGTCTCCGCGCGGATCGTCATAACGCATGCGGGCATATGCCAGGGCATCTCTGCCATTCAAGGAAATCCGGCCTTCCGGGAAGTGTTTTTTACCGACAGAAAAATCAATGTCGTTGTCAACATCGACACCGCCGACAGCATCCACAATCTCCTTGAATCCTTCCATATTAATCTTAATATAGTAATCAATCGGAATGTCAAGAAACTTTTCAACCGTATTCATTGACATTTCAACTCCGCCAAATGCATATGCGTGATTGATTTTGTCATCGATGCCTTTGCCGACAATTTCGACCCTCGTGTCCCTTGGAATGCTGAGCATATCGATCGATTCTGTCTTCGGGTTGACGGTCATCACGATGATGGAGTCGGAACGGCCGCGGTCGCCAGGGCGTTCATCGACCCCAAGCATAAGCACTGAAAAAGGCTCTTTCTTATTAAGGGAAAGATTCGCCTCCCTCGCCACTTCCGGAGTACGTTCCAGCGGATTGTGCATGTTTTTGGCCGTTTTATTAATATTATGATAGATCGAGAAGGCAAATCCGGCTGTGGCAACAACTAGCAGAAGGATAACAGACAGCACGATCTTTAAAGTTTTTGATTTCTTTTTCGGTTTATGTCTTGCCATGAATTTTTCCCCTTTTAATGGTTCGTTTTTATAAATCTATTGATCTGCCAATATTCATTATAAATGACAATTCCCACAAATCAATAACAATTCCGGGCAGGTTGATTCACTTTGCCATTTCTATATGCTACTATATCAGGTACATTAGACGCAATAGGGAGACGTGTGTATGGTTAAAGTATTATTTGTCTGCTTGGGTAATATTTGCCGTTCGCCGATGGCTGAAGCGATCATGCGGGATTTGGTCGAAAAGGAAGGTTTGAGCGAAAAAATTTCGGTTGATTCCGCTGGTACAGGTTCATGGCATATCGGGGAACCGCCGCACAAAGGCACGGTGAAAAAGCTGGCAGAATACAATGTCAGCACCGAAGGGCTTGTTGCCAGGCAATTTTCCAAAAAAGACTTCGAAGAATATGATTACATAGTGGGAATGGACGAATCGAACATCCGGAATATTTCCAGGATAACAGGACAGCCTGACGACCCCAAGGTCGTCCGGCTTCTTGACTTGACGGATGCAAAAAAGGATGTACCTGATCCATATTATACAGGGGACTTCCAGGAAACATACGACTTGGTGAGTGAAGGGTGCCGTGTTCTGTTGGAAAAAATTAAAAAAGAAATGTAGCGTTGCTGGTTATCCCTCATTTACCGTGAGAAAACCCCGATTGATCAAGCGAACCATTTTTTTCGGAAAAACGAAAGAGGGAGCAGATTCGGAGCCGCTCCCTTGCTTTGTTCTTCTTATAATCTATGGTTTCTGTTTTCGCCGGAATAAGGATTGTAATTTTTCGCTTGCACTTCAGCTCTTCTTTTCTCCAATTCTTCGTCAAGTTTGCTCCTTTCGTCGATATTGGGATCGTTCTGCACATTTATTCCACTATCATTTGCAAGCACATTGTTTCCGCTTGGCTGCCCTTCATTCATCCTGGCATCAAGGGTGGAGGCATTTCCGAAGTCAGACTCCTCATTTATCCGGGCGGCCGTATTTATATTGCTGTTATCCATATTTTCACTATCATCACGATGCTCTCCATACATTTCGTCGATGTCAGCCTCTTCACGGCGAACCGTTTCTCTTACGGTTTCAGTATCTTCAACTTTCTTTTTGCCCACAATGAGCTCTTCATTGACAACCGGCTTCTTCGTCACTTCCACATGTTCTTCCTTTAACGGAATGCGTATGCTTTCTCCATCTTCTTCAAACGCCGCAGATGCTTCATCCATCGCTTTAGCTTCATCTGCCGGACGGCGTTCGATATACACTTCTTCCCGGCTTACCGGTACATCGAAAGATTGTTCCTCTTCCACAACATTTTTCCGGACCCTGACTTCGCCGCTTTCTACTTGCTCTTTATCGACACGAAGCTTTTCCTCATACAATTGCATGCGGGCTTCTTCAGCCGTATCTTCGCTTGTGTTCATTCCGCTTGTTTGAGAAGTTGCGTCCACCTCGCTATGAGGCACAAAATTCGATTCAGTATGCATTTCAGTATCGGCATTATGCACATTCATCGGATTGTCATTCATATGTTCTTCAAGAGAATCATGTATGCGGCCATATTCCTTGTCCACATACAGTAAAATTCCGCCGTTATCGATCTCATGGTAGTAGTCGTCCATTTCAGGGCCGTCCAGACCCGCATTATGCAAGGCCTCCCTCACCGGCTCTTCCCCTGTGATAAATCCTACAAAGCGGTCAAACCAGTTGCCGCCTTTAGATTTCACGTCAATATTTGTTCTGCCGCGCACCATTGACACGTCATCCTCATCTTTTGCAACGGCATATATATCACTTGCGTCGTAACCTTGCGTTTCCAATTCCTCAACCTTCCGGATGGCTTCTTCTTCCGAGTGGAAAATTCCGATGATTTCCTTATCCATTAGTGTTCTCCTCCTTGGGTTGACTTTTGTGGTTCGTTTCAATGTATACCCGGGTTTTGAATATGGAAACACAATTATTTTCAATAGGAAAAAGCTCCGGATGTCCGGAGCCTTGTAAAGAAGGATTTGAAGTTGATTTTTGCGGTTTTTGAATGAAGAATTCTTTGTGAAGACAAACCTGAGGGGTCATCTGCTCCGCATGATCTGTGCTAAACGCGCAGGCATCATATCATGTATACTTGCCTTTCCACCCAGAAATATGAGCCTTCATTGTTTTCATTTCATCTGAAACAATGCTGAAAATAGATTGATGTTCATCAAGTCTGGCCTCGACTTGTTTAAAATGACTGCGCATCTCCTTCGTCAGGTTATCAATCTTTTCACTGTTGCCGCGCAGCTCTGTTTTAACTTCCTGAAGTTCTGCATACATTGCTTTTTGATTAGACTTGACTTCTTGAAGTTCAGACCGCATCTTCCACTGGTCCTTCTGCAATTCCAGAATTTCAGCACGCATTGCTTTCTGATCAGACTTCACTTCCTGTAGCTCTGCACGCATCGCTTTCTGGCCAGTTTTCACTTCCTGAAGCTCCGTACGCACCTCTTGGAAACCGTTATCCAAATCGACCAGCTTTGTTAAAATTTCTTTCAGGACTGCTTCCATTTCTTTTTTCCACCTCCTCTTTGTGGACAATTATAGCATAGCCGGCATATTTGTATATGAAATATTACGTATTACTTCCAATCTATTTACCTATTATTCTGTGTTATAATGAAGCAAATTGACTATTCTCCTTTTTTCTTCACCTTCCCCGTTTTCTCCCCAATCATCATTTTTTTCTTAAAAGACCCAAAAAATAACATAGAAAGGCAGTGAGGCCAATTGGACGAGCGTTTGCTAAAGCCTATCAGTGAAGCATCTTATTTAACCGCTGATAATGCCGGCAGATATCGGGCGATTTTGCGGTATTTTTACAAAAGGCACGAAAGGATGCAACACTTCCTCTATCCTGAAGAGGTCTATGAACATTTGCGGCAGTTTGAGCATTTTTCACAATATACGATAGAAATGCTTGAGCATGATTTAAACCAGCTTGTGAAGTGGAAAAATTTATATGCCCGCCAAGAAACGAGCAACGTGAAAACAATAGAAGAGTTTAAAAAGAAAAGATTCCGTTACCAGTGCAGCCCGTATACGGTAGAAATAGAAAGAATGGTCATGTCTTTGGAAAACATGGGTGAAGGGTTTGGCGGTTCACTGGAAAAGACATTATTCGATCGACTCTATGAATCATTGCGAAAGCTTTCCGAAACAGGTAAAAATGCGGATTCAAACTTGACGGACGAAGAGTGGCACCGGATTTGGACAGATATCTATGATTATTTTACGAAGATCGTCCAAAACTCGACCGATTATATCGCTTACCTGTCAAGCGAAAATATTGAAGATCGAATGATGACCGAAGCCTTTTTGACCTATAAAGATCATTTCACCCAATATTTGCGTGATTTTATCATCTCCTTACAGCAAACAAGCCTGCAAATCGAATCGGTCATTAGCGGCCTGCCATCAAAAACAATTCAACATGTCGCCAAACGTGAGGCGGATTATCAGGCAAGTATACCAAGACTGGACCAGCAAACACTGACCGCTGAAGAAATCCAACAATCGGTGCAGGAACAATGGGACAACCTGAAGGAGTGGTTTTTGGGAAAAGACGGGCGCCCCAGCGAGTTGGAAAGACTGCAAAACAGTACGAATGAAACAATCCGCAGAATGACCCGCTTTGTTCAGAGACTTGGTGAGAGACATCAGCATTTTCGGAGCAGGAAAAAAGATTATCTTCATTTGGCGGATTGGTTTGCCCATTTGACTGACATCAATGAGGCCCATTGCCTCTCCTCTCTCGTTTTCGGCGTTTCGCATTCACGTCATATATACGCAGAGGAGAAACGTACTGAAAACATCTATTCGGATATTTGGGATGAGGAGCCTTCCGAATTAATCATCAAACCGCGTGTAAGACAATACCGGGAGAAGACCAAGCCGACAGCCATTCAAAACCATAAATTGGAGAAAATCGCCGCTCTTAATGATTATATGGAACAGAAAGAAGCCGAGCAGCGGATGATCGAGCAATATATCGATCAAAACACAATCACTTTTAAAAGCCTTCCGGTGATTGAGCCGCAGGTGAGAAAAGTTCTGTTGTCGTGGGTCGGAAAAGCGATGGCCAAAAAAGACCGGACCATTAAAGTCGAATCCGGCCGCGTACTGACAGTCGGCCTGATCGATGAGACCCTGATCCGGCTGGAATCGAAAGACGGGGTATTGCACATGCCCAATTTTCAAATACAGTTTCTCCCACAGGAGGATGATGATGGAAAAAGACACAAAAATCTTCGATGACAAAGCGAAAGCAGCGTTGGAGCTGCTGATGGAACAGTTTTGGATATTAAGGGAAACACAGCCGGAAGAATACCAACTGATCCGGGAACGGGAACACAGCGTACGCAGATATGTAGAAGAAAAGTTCGGATTCCGTTTTATCGTACACCAACATTTTATCAAACTTGAAAAAATCCCGTCAGAGCCTGAAAGCTGGATGGGAATCACATCCTTCCAGTCTCCGATGGATTACGCCTTGTTTTGCTGCCTTCTTGGGTTTCTTGAAAGCAAATCGGTAGATGAACAGTTTCTATTATCCGATCTTACTGAAGAATTATCCGCGACTTATCCCGGCGTTTTTCAGCTTGACTGGACCCACTATGAACATAGGAAGTCATTGATCAGGGTCATCCAGTCGGCAATGGATTTTGGCATCCTAAAAGCCATAGACGGCGATATCAAAGGATTCCAATTAAATGAAGAGCAGGAAGTTCTTTATGAAGTCCCCATTGTTTCACGATATTTCATGCGGTCCTATCCAAAAGACCTGTTCCAGTTTGACTCAATCGAAGAACTGATCCAATACGATAAAGCAGCTTCATCCAATGACGAGAGGCGGCATCGTGTATATAGACAATTGTTTTTGTCGCCCGCCATGTACCGGAAGCAACAAGATGATCCCGACTTTCACTATTTGCGTAATTTCAGAAACAGATTAAGAGATGATATTGAAGAACATACAGACTACCAGTTCGAATTATATAAAAATGCAGCTATGCTGGTCGCTCCGGAGAAGAAGCAAAAGGCTGTTTTGTTCCCGGACCAAAAAGCCATCATGGACATCGTTCTGCAATTTTCCGATGTTTTGCGCCAGTCTTTTTTACAGTTCCCCCCGAATGATTACGGGATTGTTCGCATGACAGCAACCGATTTTGAATCACTCTTGGAAGAGTGTTCGAAACAGTTCGGTGCCGGCTGGAGCAAGGCTCACCGTGAAGCTTCCACGAAACAACTGACAAGAGAGCTTCTTGCAGTCATGAGTCAATGGAAAATGGCAGAGTTGGAGGAGGAGACAGAGATGATTTTAATTCTTCCTCTTCTTGGCAGGCTGACAGGAAGGTACCCGGACGATTTTCAAGGAGGAGAAAAGGATGTCAGAAAATAAATGGAAGATGAACAGAGCAGGCCTTGTTAATTTCTGGTATTATGACGATGAAATATTCCAGTTTGCCGATGGTAAACTGTTGCTCCGGGGCAGCAACGGATCCGGAAAGTCTGTGACGATGCAAAGCCTGATACCTGTTTTGCTGGATGGAAGAAAAAGCCCCGACCGCCTCGATCCCTTTGGGTCACGTGCGAGAAAAATGGAAGATTACCTGCTTGGGGAAAAAGATGTCACCCAGCGTGATGAACGGACAGGCTACCTGTTTCTGGAATATAAACGGCAAGGCAGCGAACAATATGTGACAACCGGGATCGGACTTAGGGCCAAGCGGCAGAAAAGCCTGGATTTCTGGGGCTTTTCCATCACGGACAACCGCCGGGTCGGCAAGGATTTTTTCTTGTATAAAGAAGAAAAAAACGGCGGCGATTATGAAAAAATCCCCCTGACGAAAAAAGAGCTGGAGACAAAAATCGGGATTGGCGGAAAAGTCGTCTACACTCAAAAGGAATATATGGACCTTGTCAATAAATCCATCTTTGGTTTCGAAGATCTGGATGCATACGATGAACTGATTAAATTGATTATCCAACTGAGAAGCCCGAAGCTTTCGAAGGATTTCAAGCCTACGGTCATTTACGGCATATTGGAAAGTTCCCTTCCCGAATTATCGGACGACGAGCTTCGTCCTTTGTCCGATACAATTGAAATGATGGATCAGACCAAGCAGCAGCTTGACCAGCTTGAACGCGACCACGCCTCATTGCAGCGTCTCTGCAAACAATATGACAATTATAACCAATATATGCTGACCGAAAAAGCAGACGATTATATAAAAGCAGTCAAAGCACTCAAAGAGCGTACGGGAGAGAAAAACAGACTTGAACAGATGATTTCCGAATTTGAAAACCTGCTGGCAGAGGGAGAAAAAGAAGACAATCGGCTGCGGCAGGAAAAGGAAGTTTTTACAGAAACAAAAAGACAGCTGGAACAGCACGAAGTTTTTCAGGCTGAAGAAGAGAGGCAAAAGAAACTGAAGGAGCTGGAACAATACAGCAAAGAGTCCTCTCAAAAAGAAAGATCATATGATCAAAAGCTTGCACGTGAAGGTGAATTAAAGAAAAAAATTGAAGACCTGCAGCTTACCCGGGATAAAAGTGAACAAGAAATGGAAGATTGGCTTGAGGAACTGTCAATCAACGCAGAAACCGCCGGTTTTCATAAGCATGCCATTAATGCATCCGATTTTTCAAGATTAAAAGAGGAAACATTTGATTTTACAGTATGGAAAAACGAAGCCCGCCAGTACGCCAATCTGATAGAACAAATTTTACTGAAATGGTCTGAGCATGACAGGGAAAAGAGCCGTTATGAGGATGCAAGCAAAGCCCATGGCGATGCTGACAGAAAGCTGGATGAAACTATTAGGGATGAAAACAAATGGGAGCATTTATTTTCAGAGGAAAAAGACAGGCTTCTGCAAGAAATCATCACATGGTACGAAAACGCCGATTTTATGGAAGCATCAAATGAGTTGTATCAGCAGACATCCCATTTAATCCACGGTCTATATGACTCTTATCCATACGGACAGATAAAAGAGCCGATCCAAAAAGAGCTTTCTGCATTTGAACAAAAGTGGAAAAACAGGGAACTGGCGCTTGACTTTGAAATAAAAACAGTCGAAAAGCAGAAGCTCATAAAAGAACAGGAATTGAATGATTGGAAGAATAAAAAAGACCCGGAACTGGAAAGACACCCAAAAACAATTGAAGCGAGAAGCTTATTGAAGAAGCAGGGAATTGACTTTGTCCCCTTCTATAAAGCCGTGGAATTTCAGGGTCATGTAAGTGAACAGATGAAAGAAAGAATCGAAGCTGCACTGAAAGAAGCGGGGATTCTTGATGCGCTTATTGCGGAAAAAGGCACCTCGTCCATTAAGCATGACAAAGTGTTGATTCCCTGCCCTGTTAAAGGAAAAGAAACACTTAAAGCTTTGCTTCAGCCGGCTTTCAGTGAAGAGACGGCGATGCTGGCACATGAGATTGAAGATGTTCTCTCCAGCATTGAAATCACGGATGAGGAAAATCCGGCTGGGGCATCCGTTTCCCTTTCGGGAAGTTACCGCCTGTCAATGGTGAAAGGTCAGGCGCCTCCCCTTGAAGGCCCCCGCCTGATCGGAGTATTGGCAAGGGAACAATACCGGCTCGGAAAAATTAAGGAACTGGAGCTGGAAATCAGCCAGCTTCAGGAAAAAGTCTCATTGTTGGCAAGCGATCATCAAGAGGCCGTTTTGAAACAGCAGTCAGCCCGAAAAGCGTTTGAACAATTCCCGAGTGATGCAGATGTGCAAACCGCCCATCAAGAATACATCCAAGCTAAAGCAAAAACGAAAATGGCCCAGCTTGACAAGCAGGAAAAAAACGAAAAAATGAAAGCCGCCTTTGATCAGTGGGAAGTTGTCCGCTCTGAACTCCATGCCCTTGCGAAAGATTTGGAATTAGAGTTCAATTCCGATGCGTATCATGAGGCAAAGGCCGAAATGAACGCCTATTCCAACCACTTACAGGAGCTACAGCTGGCATATGGCCATTATAAAAGTACAAAGGGCCATATAGAAACCCATCAGGAAAATTTGCAAGAAATCGTGGAGGATCTTCTGCAACTGAAGGGTGAAATGAACAGTCTGCAACACTTGATGGAAAAAACACAGCTTAGCCTGCAGCAGCTGGAAAGCAGGCTTCATGAACTGGGTGCCGATGAAATCAGGAATGAAATCGAACGGGTGACAGGAAAGTTGGCCTATATTGATGAGCGCATTCCCGAGCTTGCAGGAGAATTAACAGGGGCGCAAAAAGACAAAGAACGGGCCGAAGAGGACTTGGATGCCTGTATAAATGACATTTCACGTGATGAGCAGCTTGCAAAAATATTAAAGTCAATGCTGGCGGAGGAAATTAAACTGCAGTTGACAGACATTACGGTTCCGGAAACTGCCGGGATAGATGAGCTGGCCCGGATTGTTATCAAGGAAGCGGGAGAAATTTTGAGAAAAGAGACCCGGACATCTGTACATGAAAAACTGACAAGGGCTTTTTTCCAAGAACAGCAAAACCTTGTGGAATATCGGTTAACCGAAGAAATACAGCAATTTCAGTTTGAATCATCCTCCGAATGGGATAGCCGCCATTTATGGGAAAAGAACAGGCGGGTCATTTTGAAGCTCGAATTCAAAGGCCAGCGCATCAGCCCCTATTCCGCGCTGAAAGAAGTTGAAAACGACATTTATGTACAAAACGAAGTTTTAAATGAACGGGATAGGGAGCTATATGAAGAGATCATTTTAAACAGCGTTGGAAGGATTATCAGAGGCAGGATACATCGTGCCGAGCATTGGGTGAAAAAAATTAATCATTTAATGGAAAACAGGGATCCTTCTTCAGGGCTTACTTTTTCGATCAGATGGAGGCCAAAAACAGCCGATGCGGAAGAGGAAATGGATACAAAAGATTTGGTTGACTTACTGAGGACCGATCCAAGACTTTTAATGGAGGCGGACATGGAGCGGGTTACAAGCCACTTCCGTTCAAAAATTTCCAGGGCCCGGGAACTTGCGGAGGTCGAAGGCTTCGGCACAACGCTGCATCAGGTTATAAAAGATATACTCGACTACAGGCAATGGTTCGCCTTCACCCTTTATTACACAAGGGAAGGAGAACGCAAAAAGGAGCTGACGAACAACGACTTCTTTAAGTTCAGCGGCGGTGAAAAAGCGATGGCCATGTATATTCCGCTTTTTTCCGCAGCCTATTCCCGCTACCAGGAAGCAAGAGCTGATGCTCCGTTCGTCATTTCGCTTGATGAAGCATTTGCCGGCGTAGATGAGAACAATATAAGGGATATGTTTCAGCTCGTTGAGGAGCTGGACTTCAACTACATTATGAACTCACAGGCGCTGTGGGGAGATTACGACACCGTATCAAAATTATCCATAGCCGAGCTTGTAAGGCCGAAGAATGCCCCCTACGTGACAGTGATACGTTATTTCTGGAATGGGACTGAAAAACAGCTTCTTTATGATGAATACGAGTTTGAACAGTTGAAGGTGTGATTTGACATGAGTTTAATGGATGAATTGATTGAGTATGTGCGAAGCGAGCCGGGGCTGGATCGGCTGCTCCGCGCGTTGCTCGAACGATATATCCAATTAGGCCGGATCGGCGGGAGCGTAAAGCTTGCAAACTTGACATCGGAAGAAAAAGAAAGCCTATCTTTGTTTTTTAGAAAAGATTACAGCCGGCAGGCATCAGCCAGTATCTCATTCGCAGCTTTTGAAAAAGCCCTGCTAAAAACGAAGTTTGCCGAAATTGATATTCAGGCTTTATTAAATGCGTACGCAGGGAAGAAAGTTTACACCAGGAATGAGGCTGAAGAGCTGTACCAATTGCAGAAATATCATTTTTTTCGGGAGTTGCAGCAGGTTCACCCGCAATACGGAAGCTGGATCGAGTACGTAAGGAAAAAAGGAAGGGGAACAAGGGCCATTCACCAACTATATGATGAAAACCCGGAGTATCTTAGGAAGTTGATTCACATCGTTTGTGATGCACTCTCCCAGCTTCCCGCAGCACCAAAATATGAGAGGCTCCCGTTCTTTGCCCAGAAAATCACGCAAAACCCCCATGCCTTCGACATGGATCAGCATGGCGGTAGAATTCTGCTTCACGCCTTGCAATTTCTGTTATGGGAAAGAGGGGAAATTCCTTATATTCGCGGAAGATTAAATGCAGAAGAAGCAAATGACCTTTTGCAAAATTTCCAGCTCCTTCGCGATGACCTTTTGAATTTTGTAACGTTCACTGGATTAACTGGAGAAACTGTTTCCGGCGAGCACCCGGTTTTAAAAGCGGCGAATGAAGTGAAAGCGGTGCTGAACTTCCCCCTTAGGGAGGCTGCAAAATTGAGATCCTGCCGCCCAGTAAAAGGGAATGCTGTTTTTATCGTGGAAAATTCAGGTGTGTGTTCCGAATTGCTTGACCGGTGGCCATTTCCTTCTCCTCCTCCATTAATCAGTACGAACGGGCAGTTCAAACTTGCTTCTTTACTGTTGATCGATCTGCTTACAGCCGGGAACACGTTTATTTATTATTCCGGTGATTTTGATCCGGAGGGATTGTTAATGGCCAATAGGCTGTTAAATCGATGCCCCTCCAAGATTAAGCTTTGGAGATATTCTGTTGAAGACTACAGGTCGTGCCGGGCAAAAGTGGATATTTCCAAGAAACGCCTTGCAAAACTTGATAAATTGGAATCAAATGAACTGCTATGCTTGAAAAAAGAGATCATTTCAGCAAAGAAAGCCGGATACCAGGAAGAGTTGGTTCCATTGCTTTTAAAAGATATGAAGAAACAGCTCTTATAAAGAAAAAGGCCTGCATTTATAAAAACGGGTTCTCTTTTGAAGTGCAAAATGTGGAAAAGCAGGTTAAATAACTTACGAAAAAGCGTGGTAATTCGCAAGTGATCCGCCAAAAAATAGATATGAGAATTCATAAGCGGAGAACTTCCGTCTATTGTAAATTTTGAGGCATAATAAGCAGATATAAGCGGAGATATTCCGATTAACACTTATAAACCTGGATTACGAAAGTAAAATCTAGTTATTAAATACAAAAAGGGCTCCAGCCTTTGGTATAAT
>NZ_VEKZ01000027.1:0-42737 GCF_007681465.1 Siminovitchia fortis | reverse complement strand
ATTACGGTAGGTGTCTTTGAGTTACTCTAAAACTTGAAAAAAGTATTTGACATTGTACGCTTTAACTAAAAAAAAAGAGAAGAAGGCGTGACTGCCCTTCTTCTACTCGTTGATCCAATAGGATCCATTAGGCTCAGATGCCCGGTTATGTAATAAGTGAGCCGGTTTTTTGTTGAATTTTTCCATTCTCTTCATATTCTGTGTAAACTTGATCCTGAGCATTGCTGTACGCGAAACCTGATTCTCCAAGGAGTAAAAAGAAAGCGGGAGATCAAAGCTTTCGCTGTTTTGGAACGTGACGACTGTTGCATACGGACCATTTTTTTCATAAGAAGCAATATAATCATGGGAAATCCATGCACATTGAGGACTAGCCGGTGATGCGGTTGGAAATAGATAGATGGAAGTATAGGGGTCTACAATGATGGGTGCCTTGTAAGTGATGCCGATTAACTGTTTTGTCCCATCCCTCCTTCCGCTGTAAGAGCTTCCAAAATATGCACAGCTTCTTTTTACAATGTCAAAGGGTCTGCAAGAGACTAAATAGCGGGCGCCTGCTTCAATCACTTCCGAGTATCCATCGCCCGCCGGCCGAATCATCATCGTATAAGGATTAATTTCATAACTTGACAGCACTCTGCCTTTTTCCGTCATTTTCCTGCCCCTTTCTACAGAATTAATACAATTTGCCTATAATAATAACATGGATTTCCAAAAATGTCATCAAAATTCTAAAAAATCAAAACGTAATTCAGGATAAAAGAACCATCTGTATTTTTTAAATAAAAAAGCATCAGAAAATTTAAATTCCTCTCTTGTGTTTTTGCCTAAATCCGTGTATAATTAAAAAAAGGTTCCGAGGTGATCATCGATGGAGAGGAAGAAAACTTATCAGGAACTGTTGAAAGAGTACACGATGACACAGAATCAAAAAGAAGCTAAAGCGTTGGAATGGTACACAGAAATTTTCTTAAATGATCTTTTGCAAAAGCGAAGAGAGGAACAGCTGCGTGCGGAAATTGATCTTGCGCTGGATCAAAGAGACGAGGAAGCTTTTATGAAGCTTTCAAAAGAACTCATAAGCCACATGGACAAATAAAAATTCATCCCCCTTTAAAAAGGGGGATTTTTTTGGTGTTTATTATAAAATGCTCAGGTTGTGAGTAATTTATTTGTCACTTAATGCTGCGTCCGGCTCCAGCGCCTTTGTTCCTTACAGATAGCTACGGGTCCCATGAAAACGGCAGCCATCTCTGTTTCCTAATCTTCATCCTCCTGTCTTTCAAATTCGTCGGCCATTTTGATCCGCTCCAGCATGGTAGGATGGCCGTACCGGAATATTTTTACCAAATACGGCGGATTGACCTGGCTTAACCCGGCTCTTGTCAAATCCTGAAATGTCCGCACCGCAGCGTCACGGTCTTCCGTCATTTCCAAAGCATACCGGTCCGCGCGCATTTCCTGGTAACGCGACACCCAGTTTGTCAGCGGGCTTGCGGCAAAAAGCAAAATGGATGTAATCAGCAGAAAAGCCGGGAGTGAGCTGATACTGGTCATGCTGTCCACTTTCCAGACTTTTCCCCTCTTCCTGACCCATAACTCCATCAGCTTCGCTGTCAGCCACAAACCAATGAAAGACAGCAGTACATATCCCGCAATCCCTTTATAGATGTGCTTCTCCACATAATGGCCCATCTCATGCGCCATGATGAACAAAACTTCTTCGTCATCAAGCCTTTCCAAAGTCGTATCCCAGAGGACGATCCTGGAATTGGAGCCGACGCCTGTCACATAGGCATTCAATGCGTTCGTCTTTTTGGACATATCCACTTCATATACGTGTTCGGCCGGAATGTCCGCTTCATCCGCAAGTGAAAGGATCTTCATTTCAAGCTGCTTGTCTTTTAGCGGGTAAAAGTCATTGTAAAGCGGGTCAATCACGACCGGCTGGATGAACATCATGAGGATTGAAAACGGGATGGACAACACCCAGACGGCCAGCCACCATTTCTTTTTGAACTTTTTCATCATCGAATAAATGACAAGGACCACAACACACATCGTTGCATAGCCGACCCAAAAGTCCAGAAACTGGTCCTTCATCCATGAAGAGAAATGCTGCGTGGAAATATTATATGTCTTAGAAAAAAGATAGGATGTGTAGGCAAGCGGAAAGGTGACGACAAATGTGGCAAGCGACAGCCAAAACAGATAAATGATTGTTTGAAGCGGGAACCATTTTGCAGTTTTGCCGGCCCATCGCTCAAACATCGCTGATATGCCAAACAGGAGAATCAGGTAATAAAACAGCCATTGATAGGGTGTCGCAAGGAAAAACATCAGGTTCCGGATTCTTGAATATTCCTCGCTGAGCATCAGTTCCCTGCTGTTTAAAAAAGTCGCGGGATCTATACTCGTCCCTTTATACATATCCGGAATGGCAGTGTCCGCCAAGAAAAACAGATACACATACATGGCCGCACCAAACAAAAAATAAGCGATCACTGCCCGCAATGCCCATTTTCTGACCAATGGTCTCCCCTCCTTGTCCATTCATTATTATATGTAGAATAAATAGCCGGCAGAACAAAACGGATACCTCATATTGTCTCCCCAAAAGAAAAAAAATAAGCGGGAGGCTAAAAAGAAAAGCGAAAGCGCCTTGATTAGCCCCGACAAGCACAAGCCGATTCCCGAGGAGGCAGTTCCTCAGCCACCACAGGGAAGCGGCTTGTGACCTCGAGGGGCTAGGCGCTGGAGCTGGACAAAGCGCGTACGAATCCTTACTATTAAATTCATTAAAAACAAATAATTTTTATTTTAAAAAAGCCCCCGCCAAAGTTAAATAAACAGCGAATAAATGCTCAATACCGCGATAGCGCCGATGACAACGATGATGACGTTGGCACCGAGAAATGCAATGATAAAAGCAGCCGCGGCTCCCACCACACCGTAAAGGAGATTTCCTTCATTAATAAGGAGGACAGCAGGAAAAATCAAAGCGCCAAGTGTAGCAAATGGAACATTTTGCAATACTCCCTGAATAAAGGGCGGGAGTTCCCTGCCCCTGAACATCACGAATGGAAGCATTCTGGGTATGTATGTAACAACCGCCATGCCGATAATGATGAAAATGATCAATGAACTAGTCACCGGCTGACTCCCCCCTGTTTTTAATGGTTTCAACCGCTTCAACCAAAACTGAGGCCAGAAGGGTAGCCGCCACAATGGCCCAGCCTTTTCCCATTACATTCCAAAAAACAAAAACGCTGTTAAAAACAGCAGCAAGAAGGGCAAGATAAATGACCTTTGCACTCTTTTTCATGGACGGTACAAGCAAACCGATAAACATGGCATAAAGCGCGATGGCCATGCTTTCCTGAAGCACCTGCGGGAGGCTGGCCCCGATGCCGTAGCCGACGCCTGAAAAAACAACCCAGCTGCCATATGCCAAAGAAATGATTCCAAATAAATAACCGGTCGAAACAGTGCCCGCTTTCGTAGCAGCAACGGAAAAGGTTTCATCTGTAATTCCAAATGCATAGACGGCTTTTTTCCATGGAACTTCCTTCTCCACTTTTTCATTCAATGAAGCAGACATAAGAAAATGCCGGATGTTCACAATGAAGGTGGTCATGATCACTTCAATTGCTCCTGTACCGAGAGCAAACATGCTGAGCGCCATATACTGTGAAGCCCCCGCAAACACGATGAGGCTCATCAAGACTGTTTCAAACAGCGAAAGACCCGCTGTTTTTGCCAAAAGTCCATAGGTGAGGGCAATCGGGGCGTATCCGATCGCTATGCTCACTCCATCCTGGAGACCGAGGCGGAATTGTGAGGACTTTACGTTCTGTACTGCTTCCAATCTCCTTCCCTCCAAAAACAATCAACTAATCTACCCATTATAACATCAAGAGAAGGAAACTTGCGAAAAAGACCAGTAAGCCGTTATCCCAATATTTCTTTTGCCTCTTCCATAATGGCCGCTACGATATCTGAAGCCCGGCTTTCCTTCCGTGACCGGAGCAGCCGCGTACCCTGCCCCGCCCACAGGGACATATATTCCGGATTATCCTGCTTTGCCGCCGCTTTCCTTATATCTGATGTGAGGGTATTTTGAGAGGGAAACGCCACCGGCTCTGCTGACCCTTCAAACTCTCTGATAAATTTGTTTTTGATTCCTCTTGCCGGCCTCCCTGAAAAGCTTTTTGTGATCACGGTGCTCTCTTCTGTGCTTTCCAACAATTGTTGCTTGTATACAGGATGGGCAGCCGATTCATCCGAAGGCAGAAAAACCGTTCCGAGCTGAACCCCCGAAGCGCCTAATGCCAGCGCAGCCACAAGGCCTCTCCCGTCCATGATGCCGCCTGCTGCAATGACAGGGACGCTGACATTGTCGGCGATTTGCGGAACAAGCGAAAAAGTCCCTATATTCGCACCGTATGGATGCCTGCTTATATCAAATGTCCCCCTGTGTCCCCCTGCGTCGCTTCCCTGGGCCACGATGAGATCCGCTCCTGACCGCTCCGCCTGGACTGCTTCATCGACCGTTGTTGCCATCGTAATGATGATGGCTCCTTTTTCCTTCGCCAGAGACAATTTATCTTCAGGCAAAACGCCGAAGGCAGTGCTGATGACCGGGACATTTTCATCCAATAAAACCTGAAACTGGTCATCAAACATATTGGCCGTTGAATAATCTTCCGCTTCTTCAATTCCCAGTTCTGCTCTAAATCGGTTCAGCACTTTTTGAGCCTGCTCGACGCCTTCCCAATGATCTTCCATATCGACACAGAATAAATTAGCCGCAAAAGGTTTGTCAGTATGTTCTTTAATGGCCCTGATATTTTTTCTCATTTCATCAGGCGTCATATATGCTGCTCCCAGAGTACCGAGGGCCCCCGCTGCAGAAACAGCGGCTGCAAGCTTGGCTGTAGCAGTGCCGGCCATTCCAGCCTGGACAATCGGATGCTGGATGTTTAACAAATCACATATGGGAGTTTTTAAATTAAGCATTTTTTCCATCCTTTTCCATCAGTCTGCGGACGTTTTCTTTGGGTGTCCAGCAATTGAATTGATAATGGGTCTTTGTTTCATATCCAAGTCTTTTACAATAATAGCTCATTTTTCCATCCTTTCTTTCAGCAACAAAATGAATACATGTTGCACAACAATGATATTTCTTCATAACCCGCACCCCGTTCCATTTGGCCGAAAGAGCATTTCCTATTTCCCTTGATAAACCGGCTTCCTTTTTTCGCTGAATGCCTGAAGCGCTTCAAGGCGGTCTTCGGTGGGGATGGTCAGCTCGTAGGCTTTCCTTTCAATTTCCAGTCCTGTTTGCAGGTCTGTATTCATTCCCGTTTTGATGGCGTACTTTGCCTGCTGTACGGCAATCGGACCATTGGCTAAAATCGCGTCCGCAAGTTCCATTACCTTGCCCATCAGTTCTTCCTGCTCCGCAATATCGGTAACTACTCCATATGTATATGCCTGTTCTGCCGTCAATCTCCTTGCTGTCAAGATCAATTCCATCGCCTTGGCTTCTCCGATCAGGCGCGGAAGCCTCTGGGTTCCTCCAGCTCCCGGGATGATGGCCAGGCTTGTTTCCGTCAACCCCATCATCGCTCCTTTTGCCGCAATCCTGAAATCGCATGCCAGTGCAAGCTCCATACCTCCTCCGAAAGCATGGCCATTCATCGCGGCAATGGTCGGCTGCGGCAGCTTTTCAACCGCATGGAACACATCTCCGATTTTATTGACATTGCGGCGGACCTCCTGCTCCGACAATGTCTTTCTTTCCTTCAAATCAGCACCGACACTGAATGCTTTATCACCGGCTCCTTTAAAAATCACCAGCCGAACATTTTTATCTGTTTTTAATATTTCTGCTGTTTCTCCCAATTCACACAGTGTTTCGTAATTAAAAGCATTTAAAGAATCGGGACGGTTAATCGTTACAGTCGCAATAAAATCTTGAACATCCAACTGAATATATTTCATGGTTAATCCCCTTCCTTCATTGATCTCACCATTATATATTTCTTGATATATTTAAAAAAACCTTTCTTTCAATGGAAAAATCACGGAAGAAAACATCCGTGATCATTGAAGAATCCGGTTCTTCAGTTCCCTTTTCATAATTTTGCCCGTAGAATTTTTCGGGAGTTCCTCAATAAATTCAATGGATTTAGGAAGTTTGTACGAAGCCAGCCTTTCAGCAAGAAATTGATGAAGCTCCGCCTTATCCACTTTTTCATCCCTTGGTACGATAAAAGCTTTCACGGCTTCTCCCTGATCTGCATCGGGCACGCCGATCACTGCTGCTTCCAGAACACCCGGATGTCCATACAGGACTTCCTCCACCTCTCTCGGATATACATTATAGCCTCCAACAATGATAAGGTCTTTCTTGCGGTCAACTATATAAAAGTAGCCTTCTTCATCCATTTTCGCCAAATCTCCCGTATACAGCCAGCCGTCACGGATCGCCTTTGACGTTTCTTCAGGCATGTTATAATATCCTTTCATGACATTCGGCCCGCGGACTGCCAGTTCTCCCACCTCGCCTGCAGGAAGCTCGTTTCCGGCTTCATCGACCACCTTATTTTCCACGTTCATAATGGAAGTGCCGATTGATCCGGGCTTCCGCGGCCTGTCGAGCGGGTTGAAACATGTGACAGGTGACGCCTCCGATAGTCCATACCCTTCGGAAATGACGACATTGAATTTTTCCTCAAAGTTTTTCAGCAAAGCGACCGGCATGGAAGCCCCTCCCGAGATGCAGAGCCTTATAGAAGAGAAATCATCAGGATTGCTTTCCGGATACTGGTACAGAAAATTATACATCGTCGGCACCCCTGCAAAAATGGTCGCTTTAAAATTCTTGGCCACACGGAAAATTTCCTTCGGGCTGAATTTTGGTAAGATGATCAAAGTCGATCCGCTTATAAGCGGCGCATTCAAAACGACGGTCAGGCTGAATACATGGAACATCGGCAATGTTGTAATGACCGTATCTTCCCCGCCCATTTTCAAATAGTCGCGGATATCACGAGCGTTGGAATACAGATTTCCATGAGTCAGCATTGCGCCTTTTGGCTTTCCGGTAGTACCGGATGTATACAATATGACCGCCGTATCTCCGCTGTTTATAGGCACCGCTGTAAAATCTGCATCTCCGGAATGCAAAATTCCAGAAAACGTTTCCATTTCAGCATTCAATTCAGCTCCGGTTTCACAAATGATATAATGCTCGATTTTCGGAGCAGCCATTCTCAGTTTTTCTATATAGGGAATCATCTGATCCAAGGCAATCACTGCTTTTACATCTCCATCTTTCAATATGTAGGCGATTTCAGACGGAGTATAGGTCGGATTGATCGGAATCGCTGTCGCCCCAACACGCATAATCCCATAAAGGCTGATAATGAAGTGCGGAGAATTTCCAAGCAAAAGGGCAACATGGTCCCCCTCTCCTATTCCCGCTTTCGCCAGCCCGCTTGCAAACTTGTTGACGGACACATTCAGTTCTTCATATGTCGTCGGATCGTCCATAAAGTAATAGGCGATCTTTTCACGGTTCTTCATTGCACTTTCATGTAAACTATCAGGTAAATTCATAACGGCCCTCCTATTGAATGAATGATCATTCATTTTTTGACGTTAAAAAATCCCATGATGCATTACTATTTCAATTATAATAAAAGTTCAAAAAAGCCACAACCCCATTTTTCGGGCTGTGACTCCTTTTTAATATATCAGATCAAGCACTTCCTCTTTCCCAATATTGCCGAAATAATGGCGGATATCTATATTTTCAAGCGCCTTTGCTATTTCAGATCTTTCGTATTTTACTCCTGTCAGCCTGTCTTCAATATCGCTTACATCTCCAATTCCGAAAAAGTCCCCGAAAATTTTACACCCGGTAATCAATCCTTTGTTCACATCCAGTCGAAATTCGATTTGTCCAACGGGGAACCGGTGAGAGTGCTGTATGTTAAATTTCGGTGATTTCCCATAATTCCAGTCCCAGTTCCGGTATCGCTTTTGGGAAATTTCATTGATTTTTTTCCAATCGTCTTCCGTCATTTTATACTCGGGGATCGGATCCTGCCCGTCGAAAATGTAACGGAGAAGCAGTTCTTTAAACTGCTCGGTTGTCATCTTTTCTTCCAAAAACTCCGAGATGTTTGCTACACGGCTCCTGATTGATTTGATCCCTTTTGACTCGATTTTATCCTTTCGCACCTTTAATGCTGAAACGACATTTTCAATTTCGGAATCAAACAGCAATGTCCCATGGGTGAACATACGGCCTCTTGTAGCAAACTGGGCATTCCCGGATATTTTCCGGCCCTCCACCACGATATCATTTCTTCCCTGCAGCTCCGCTTTTATCCCAAGCTTCTCCAACGCCTTGATAACAGGCTCCGTAAACTTCCGGAAGTTCATGAAGCTGTCCCCTTCATCTTTCGTGATGAAGCTGTAATTCAAATTTCCCAAATCGTGATAAACCGCTCCGCCCCCTGACAGCCGCCTGACGACATGGATGCCGTTTTTTTCCACATATTCCGTATTGATTTCCTCGATTGTATTTTGGTTTTTTCCAATGATGATTGAGGGTTCATTGATATAAAACAGTAAATACCCATCATCGTTAATATCGAGATTCTTAAGAGCATATTCCTCAATCGCCAGGTTGATCCGCGGATCGGTAATGCCCTGATTATCAATAAAAAGCATGATATTTCCTTCCCCTTTACTTTAAATTTCCATTTTCAATCCTTCTTGGGCAATGATAATTTCTCCTGCGAACTGTTCGGCAGCTTCGTCTTTAAGCCTGGACAGATCTCCAAAATGGGGGAGATGCGTCAGGATAAGCTTGTCCACGCCCGCCTGTCGGGCAGTCTTTCCAGCTTGCTCGCTCGTCATATGGCCGGCAGCACTGCCGTCCATCCCTTTATAAAAATTCGATTCACAAAGCAGCACATCAGCTCCTTTGGAAAAGTCCGCCAGTTCTTTGAAGTATGAAGTATCTCCCGTGTAAACGATGGCCTTTCCATCTGCTTCTATTCTCATGGCGAAGCAGGGAGCTGAATGATGTGTCTGCAGAAAGGAGATCGACAATGGGCCGATATGTAATATTTCATCAGGTTTATAGGCTATCCCTGCTGTTACATCTTTATAAGTGAGCTGCTTAAACCCCTCCGAATCCAGCCCATGGCCATAGATGGGAAGGGTTTTGTCATACTGGCCGGTAAACTTGCCGACATAAAGGGCATGCTGGACTACCCCGATGTCCGCCGTATGGTCCGCATGGTAATGCGAGAGTATAATCCCGTCCAGTTTTTCAGCACTTATTATTGTTTGAAGCTTGGATAAAACAGCACTGCCGCAATCCATGAGCAAATAAAAACCGTTATGGGCTAACAAGTATCCCGAACTTGCTTCTCCCGCTTTCGGAAATCCACCCCAGTGTCCGATGATTGTCAGATCCACTTTTATCACTCCCTGCCGTATCTCTCATAATAATAACTATACTAGATTTTTGAATTTTTAGCAGGAAAATAGAAATTTCCTGTTGACAGCAAAACAACTGTTATAATACAATATAAACAACGAAGCACCGTTGTATAACAAACTTGAGGGAGTGGAAAATAAAATGATGGAAAACGTAGTAGAATTCTTTAAAAATTTGCCTCCAAAGAAATGTACAGAATGCGGAGAAACCGTATCAGAACAACACGAGTGCTATGGAACGAAATGTGATAAGTGCTTAGGTTTCAAATAAGATGACATGTTCCCCCCAACACCGGGGGTTATTTTTTTGGCAAATCTGTTATAATACAAAAATGGAGCTGCCGCAATGACAACTCCTTTCTTCTCTAACGGCCTGCCCCGACCGCCTCTTTCATATTTGAAAATCCATCCCTTTTCATCAATTCCAGCAATCTTGTATTAATGGCCTTGACGATTCCAGGGCCTTCATAAATCATTCCTGTGTACACTTGGATGAGGCTTGCGCCGGCAAGGATTTTCTCATAGGCATCATCCCCGGTGAAAATGCCGCCGACTCCAATGATGGGCACCTGATCACCGATTTCTTCATATATTTCTTTGATCCATGCAGTTGATCTTTCTTTCAGCGGAAGGCCGCTGAGACCGCCGGCTTCTTCAACATGAGCTTTCGAAGCCAGCCCTTCCCTTGACAACGTCGTATTTGTGGCGATGATTCCGGAGAGCCCTTCATCCACTGCCGCATGCACCACATCGCGCATATGTTCATCGGTCATATCAGGAGCCACTTTTAAAAAGACCGGCTTTTTCGCTGCGCCATTGGCTTCCAATTCATTCTTTTTCTTCTGAATGGAAGCGATCAACTGCTTGAGGCTCTCTATTTCCTGCAGGTCACGCAAATTAGGAGTATTGGGCGAACTTACATTAATAACGAAATAATGCCCGTACGGATATAGGACATCCAGGCACTTTTCATAGTCACCCGCCGCTTCTTCATTGGGGGTGATTTTATTTTTGCCGATGTTGACACCTATCGGCACCCCTGCTGCTTCATAACTATGTAAGTTCTTTGCGGCAGCATCCGCTCCTTCATTATTGAATCCCATGCGGTTGATCACCGCACTGTCTTCCGCGAGGCGAAAAAGCCGGGGTTTTTCATTTCCGGATTGCGCAAGCGGTGTGATGGTCCCGACTTCAACAAAGCCGAAACCCATGGCAGACAATGCATGGTAAACCTCTGCATTCTTATCAAATCCGGCAGCAAGCCCGACCGGATTTGGGAACCGTATTCCACAGACATCTATTGCCAGGCTTTCATCATGAACCTGATACATGGAACGGAGCAAACCCTTTCCGCCCGATTTATCAGCAAGTTTCAATGCGGACACCGTACGATGGTGTATCTCCTCGGGATCCATCTTAAATAAAAATTTTTTTATCAGAGGGTATATGACTCCTCACGCCTTTCTAACATGCCGTTTGAAATTCTTTTCTCGGATTGATATTACCATTATCCCCCGCGACTCTCAATAAGGTGCAGGCTTCATTTTTTGTCCGGCAGGCAAAAAATTCACAGGAATTCCTCTAAAATGAATTATTTCTGAACATTGGCCGTTTGCCGCCAACGCATTGCATATATTGGGTATAATGGATGCAAATGTGCGTTTTTCGGGAGGTTTTTTTTTGAAAAAAGTTTTTTCCGTTATTTTCATATCTTTCATTCTCATTTTAAGCGCCTGCTCTTCGCAAAAAAGCGGAAAGCCCATTGAGGACTTCAATTATACTGATCAGGATGGGAAGCCTTTCGGGCTCAAGGATTTAAAAGGCAAGGTCTGGGTCTCCGATTTCGTTTTCACGAATTGTACGACGGTCTGTCCCCCAATGACGATGAATATGAGCGATCTGCAGGAAAAAGTGAAAGAAAAGGGGCTGGACGATGTCCATTTTGTTTCTTTCAGTGTAGACCCGGAAGTCGATACACCCGAGGTGCTAAAAAAATATGGGGAATCTTTCGGCGCCGATTTTTCCAGATGGCACTTCCTTACAGGGTACTCACAGGAAGAAATAGAAGATTATGCTCCAAAAAACTTTAAAACAGTCGTGAAAAAGCCGCGCGACGATGACCAAGTCATCCATGGAACCAGCTTCTACCTTTTTAATAAAGACGGGGAGCTGATCGGGGAATATCCCGGAGATAAAAAAGTACCATTCAAACAGATCATTAAAGATATCAAAGCGGCACTTTAACAAGACAGCGGAAGAATAAGCCTAACGGGGACTATTCTTCCGCTTTTAATTTTAACCGATATGTTGTAAAACCTCGTCTGCCGCCGCTTTTCCCTGGTCAATACAATCGGGAATTCCCAGCCCTTCATAGGAGCTTCCGGCAATGAATACGCCGGGCATGGCATCCCGAAGATTTGATTTGATTCTGCCAATCCGTTCTTTATGGCCGACAGTGTATTGCGGCATCGCCTGTTTCCAGCGTGTCACAATGGTAAAATCCGGCTTTGCATGTAAATCCATTGTCCGCTTCAAATCCGCCAAAACAATTCTTTCTATCTCTTCATCCGATAAATCAACAACTGTTTCCTCACCTGCGCGGCCAACGTAGCAGCGCAGCAGTACTTTGCCTTCCGGTGTTGTATGCGGCCATTTTTTATGCGTCCATGTACATGCAGTGATTGTGTAATCACTGTTTCTTGATACTACAAAACCGGTCCCGTCCATGTGATCATTGACATCTTTCGCATCAAAGGCCATCGCAACGGTTGCCACCGAAGTTGCAGGCATTTCCTTCAGCCCATGAATGAGAGGGTCATCAGGAAATAAATCCGCCAGCGCAAAATGAGGCAGAGCGAGGATGATACTGTCCGCTTCCACCCACTCCCCGTTATTCAATTGAAGCTTGTATCCTTTTTCATCGCTATTTACAATCGAAACGACACGTGTCCCTTTTAAGATGGAAGAAGGATCGAGTTTTTCTTCAATTGCCTTGACAAGTGACTGCAAACCGCCTTTCAAAGTTAAGAAAATCCCTTGATTCTTTGGACTTACTTCTTTTTTCGGTGCAGAGGGCGTTGTCTTTTTCATGCCCATGATCAAACTTCGGTATTTTTGTTCCACCTGATAAAACTGCGGAAATGTAGACATCAGGCTGAGCCGGTCAATGTCGCCTGCATAAATACCCGAAAGCAGCGGTTCGATGAGATTTTCCACCACTTCGTCCCCGAGACGCCTGCGGAAAAAGCCGCCCAATGATTGATCGCCCGAAACTTTTGAGCGCGGCATGACAAAATCCGCCGCCGCCCTCATTTTGCCCTGGATGGAGAATAAATCCGTTGTAATAAAAGGTGTGATTTTCGTCGGAATTCCCATGACAGCTCCTTTGGGCATCGGATGGAGCTTCTCATTGGCAAGTACAAAAGACCGTCCCGCTGTATTGTTCACCAGTTCATCTTTCAAACCGACATCGATGGCAAGCTCCGCCGCACTCCTTTTCCTTTCAAGAAAGGAGTCGGGTCCGCGTTCGATTGTAAATCCATCTTTATATACTGTTTGAAATTTGCCTCCAAGCTTATGGCTTGCTTCAACAAGCAAAACTTCACACGGCAGCTGCTTTTCATGAATTGTTTTCTGCAAATAATACGCTGCTGTTAAACCGGTAATTCCACCGCCGACCACAACAACTTTTTTCCTGTCTTCCGCCAAACCAAAATCGCCTTCTTTTAATTATTGTTTTCCAAGTTTTTTTAAAACAACTGCAGCCAGTGCATCGATAAATTCAGGCTGCGCATCCGGCATCGCAGGCCGGTAATACGCCGCCCCCACTTCATCTGTCACAACTTTGCACTCGTGGTCATTATCATAGAGCACTTCCAGGTGGGTTGATACAAATCCCGCCGGGATATAAACAAAAGCCTTGTACTTTTTCTTGTGATATAAATCACGTGTTAAATCCTGCACATCCGGGCCGAGCCACGGCTCTGGCGTATTGCCCTCACTTTGCCACCCAACCTCATATTCTGTGATGCCGGCTCCTTGTGCAATCAAGTCTGCGGTCTCCTGCAATTGCCGGGGATACGGATCTTGAAATTGAAGGATTTTCTCCGGCAGGCTGTGTGCCGATACGATCAGGCAGGCAGCCTCCCTTTCTTCTGCCGGCATGTTATCGTAAACTTCTTTTACCTTCCTGACCCAGTAATCTATGAATTTCGGTTCCTTGTACCAGCTTTCAATGGACGTGATTTCAGGGCCTCCCAATTCGGCGGCCTTTTCCTGTGCCCGTCCGTTGTACGACTTGACGCTGAAAGTGGAGAAATGAGGAGCCAATACGATCGATACGGCCTCTTCAATGCCGTCGTCATGCATTTTCTGTACTGCGTCTTCAATGAAAGGCTCAATGTGCTTTAACCCGATGTATGCCTTGAATTCAACATCGTCCTGAATTTCATTCAACCGGCCGGCAAGCCCGTATGCCTGGTCTTCGGTAATTTTTGCAAGCGGTGAAATTCCCCCGATCGCCTTATATCTGTTCCTTAAATCTTCCAATGCTTCGGGGGAAGGCTTCCTGCCGCGCCTAATGTGAGTATAATAACGTTCAATATCATCTTCGTTATATGGAGTTCCGTATGCCATAACGAGCAATCCCATTTTCTTTTTCGGCATCTTGCTGCTCTCCTTCTGTAAAAATTACTGCTTTAGTTTCTCTGCACTGTATTCATGAACAAATGCAGTCAGTTTTTTCAGTGTATCTGGTTTGACTTCGGGGAATACGCCGTGGCCAAGATTGAAAATAAAGCCCGGCTTTTCTATTCCCTGATCAATGATTACCTTCGCCCTCTCTTCTATGACATCCCATGAAGAAATGAGCACAGCCGGATCCAGGTTTCCTTGCACTGCTTTTGTAATGCCTAGCTTACGGGCATCTGCAATCGGGAGCCTCCAATCAAGGCCTACCACATCAAGCGGCAAATCGTTCCATTCCAGCGCAAGATGGCTGGCTCCCACTCCATGCATGATGAGCGGGACATTCTCGTTTTTCAATTCAGTAAATATCTTTTCCATAACAGGCTTGATAAACGTGCGGTAATCTGCACGGCTCAGTGCACCGACCCATGAATCAAATAATTGCACGGCGCTGGCTCCCGCCTTGATTTGGGCTTTTAAATAAACGACCGTCATATCAGCAAGCTTTTCCATCAATAGCGACCAGGCTTTTGGCTCCGAATACATGAACGCTTTCGTTTTATGGTAATTTTTTGAAGGGCCTCCTTCAACCATATATGACGCCAACGTAAATGGTGCCCCTCCAAATCCGATCAACGGGACCGTTAATTGCTCTTCCGTTAAAATCCTGATTGTTTCTAAAACATAATCAATATCTTTTTCCGGATGGAGCTCACCGAGCTTTTCAACATCAGCTGCGGAACGAATCGGATTATCAATGACAGGGCCGACTCCACTGACGATTTCGACATTCACGCCCAGCGCCGGAAGAGGTGTCATGATATCTTTGTATAAAATAGCCGCGTCCACATTATAATTTTCTACCGGGAGCCTTGTTACGTATGCGCAAAGCTCCGGACGATGCGTGATTTCAAACAGAGAATACTTTTCTTTCAGTTCCCGGTATTCCGGCTGAGAACGCCCGGCCTGGCGCATATACCAGACAGGCACATGATCCGTTTTCTCCCCTTTTGCAGCCCTTAAAAATGTATCATTTGTTATTTTGCCCATGAACAAGGAAGCCACCTTTCAGGTTTTTTATATAAACGTTAAAAAAATATAAAATTAGACACAACTTTTATCCGATGATGATGTGACATGTCCAGCTCCAGGCGCCACCGGCGCAAGGATTAAGCCAATCGCTGATGAAGGCAAACTACGCCTTCGCAAGCGTAGTCTAGCTTTGCGCCTAAAGCTGCGCGCCTTGCGCTTTTCTTGTCGTTTAGGAAATTATAAAATGCTCAGGTTGTGAGTAACTTTTATTTGTCACTTATTGCTGCGTCCGGCTCCAGCGCCTATCGACTAGCAGACTTCACGCTTCTTCCTACGATAAGTCAACATCGCTCCGCTGCGCGTGTTTCCTTTATCTCGTCAGAAGCGCTCCAGTCTGTACGTCGATCAACAGGCGCTTGCGCCTTTGTTCTCGATTGACACATGCCTACTATAGTATTTTTTTATTCCAAAGTATAGCGGAATGCGGGGTTGTCATAAATTTGTGCTTTTTTATGAGCTATAGAAGCATAAATTAGACTAAAAATTGTATTCAAATGATGACGTTCGGTGTCCAGCTCCGACGGACAGGAGGTCCTAGTGCCGACGAAGCCACAGGACGTGGCGCTTTATGTCGGCCAGGCGCCTTGCGCTTTTCTTATGAGCTCCCGCGCTTTGTTTTGTCCTTTCCCATTTTGGGTAGACTCATGTAATGATTATTCTAAAGAAAAGGGGTGTCTTGATTGTACACATACATTACAACAGGAACTTATTATTTCTTGAAAAAACTTGTGGAACAGCATCCGGACGAATGTATGCTTTTAATGCAAAACGCGGAAACGGCCCTGTTATGGCATGAAACTAATGGAGCAACGGTTTTTCAATCACCCAGAAAATACGAAGTCATCCATTCGTCAGGGCAGCTTGAAGAGAAAGGGTTCGTTGCTTGCAACCATATACCTGTGCGCGAAGAGGGCCGGCCGGTATTTGAATTTAAGTTTACAGAGCGGATGAAAAAAGTCGATTCATTTCCCGGCTTCACCGCCTTTAGATTACTGCGCCCGCTTTCCAATGATACGTATATTGTCATGACGATGTGGAAGAATGAAGAAGCTTACAAAGATTGGAAGCAATCTTCATCGTTTGCCGAATCTCATTCAACAATCCAACCCGCTAAAAGCACAAGCGTATTTTCGGGACCATCTTATGTATCCGTCTTTGTGCTGGATGATGAAAAAGAGGAAAATGCAGATTAAAGCCTGAATATGTTGACACACCCTTCCCGGGTTTTCATATGATGCAGTATAGGAAATTGGGCTTTTGTCCCTACCGACATATGAAGCTGCAGGGGGGAATGAATGTGGGAATGGAATTGACTGCTTTACATTGGATTTATCTTCTGTTCATCGGGCTTACAATCCTGTTGATGTTTTTTAGGCGTGACATTACAATTGTTTGCGTGACAGGTGTTTTTCTGCTCGCTTTTACCTCCACGGGATCATTGGCCGCATCCATCAGCAGTATTTTTACAAGCTTCATGTATGCCATTTCCGAGCTTTTGTCCATCATCCTCGTCATTTCCATCATTTCATCCATGAGCAAAATATTAATGGCAGCCGGAATCAATGACCTGATGATTTCTCCATTTGCCAGGGCGATCAAAACGCCGGCGCTCGCCTTTTGGACGATCGGAATCGTCATGATGATCATTTCCTGGTTCTTCTGGCCCTCTCCTGCTGTCGCCTTGATGGGGGCTGTGCTGCTTCCCGTCGCCCTCCGTGTCGGCCTTCCGGCCCTTGGAGCCGCGATTGCCATGAACCTGTTCGGGCAGGGCATAGCATTATCCGGCGATTTCATCATCCAGGCCGCACCCAAACTGTCCGGGGATGCGGCAGGCATTGCCGCTTCCGATGTTATCGCCGCAAGCATCCCTCTTATCATCATTATGGGAGTTGTAACAACAGTCACCGCATTTATCCTTTTAAAAAGGGATATGAAAAAAGGAAAGCTTAACTCCGTAAAAGGATTCGCCTCAGAAGAAGCCATGAAGGAAAGTGAAAAAAGCGAACCCTCCCTTCCCGTCAAACGAATCTTCGCAGTCATTATTCCTCTCTTATTTGCAGGCAATATTGTCATGATGTTTACTTTGAATCTTCAAGGCGGCGAAGCCACCGCCCTCATTGGCGGTACATCCGTATTAATACTAATATTCACATCTATTGCGGCGCATAAACAGCAGGCATTGGAAAAAACAACGAAATTTCTTATA
Source organism: Siminovitchia fortis (assembly GCF_007681465.1). NCBI lineage: Bacteria > Bacillati > Bacillota > Bacilli > Caryophanales > Bacillaceae > Siminovitchia > Siminovitchia fortis. The sequence continues at coordinate 25,228 of NZ_VEKZ01000027.1, read as the reverse complement.
GAAGGGCTGCAGTTCGGCTTTCGGGTTTTCGGTCCGGTCATTCCCATTGCCGCATTTTTCTATCTGGGCGGAGGCGGATTTGAGCAGATGATCGGCAGTCCCTTGCCTGAAGGATCCGAAGGGATCATCAACGACCTTGGAACAGCACTTGCCGCTGCCGTACCTGTCACCAAAACATTGGGAGCATTTACAATTGCCGCAGTCGGAGTGATTACAGGATTGGACGGCTCCGGTTTCTCCGGCCTTCCGCTGACAGGCTCCATTGCCGCACTGTTCGGCAAAGCCATCGGTTCCGGCACAGCCTCTTTGACAGCTTTGGGACAGATTACAACAATCTGGGTCGGGGGCGGAACCCTCATTCCGTGGGCGCTCATACCGGCCGCGGCCATCTGCAATGTCGATCCTTTTGAACTGGCCAGGCGCAATCTCGTCCCTGTCATTACCGGCTTGATCGTTACAACCATTGCCGCTTTGTTTTTCATATAAAGAAAAGCGCAAGCGCCCGTTTAGCGACGTACAAACTGGAGCCCTCCGCAATGAGATAAAGGAAACACGGCGACGAAGGAGCCGATGTTGACTTATCGTAGTGGAGGAGGGCGAAGTTTGCTAGTAGCTGGGCGCTGAAGCTGGACATAGCACAAAAAGATAACGAGTTATCAATAACTTAAGCGGTTTATAATTTCTATAAGGAAATGCGCCTGCAGGCTGCATTTCCTTATTTTTCGTTAACAATACAAATTCCATGTTTTCCAATCGTTAAGATATAAAATTCCCACTATGTTATAATTTAGAAAAACATAAACAGGCGGTGGTTCTCGTTGAAGCAGGCACTATTTAAAAAACTGGAAGAACATTATGAAGAAATGGTTCAAATCAGGCGCCACCTGCATCAAAATCCCGAATTATCATTCAAAGAAACCAAAACAGCGGCCTATATCGCCGATTTTTATAATCGTCTCGGGATCGATGTAAAAACCGGTGTGGGAGGCAACGGTGTTGTGGCTCGGATCAAAGGCGGAAAGCCCGGTAAAACAATTGCTTTGCGCGCTGACTTTGACGCACTTCCGATCAAGGAAGAAACCGGCCTCCCGTTCAGCTCAAACGTGCCGGGTGTCATGCATGCATGCGGCCATGACGGCCATACTGCATTATTATTGATCATTGGAAAGGTCCTCAACGAAATGAGAGAGGAACTTTCCGGCGAGTATGTTTTGATTCATCAGCATGCCGAGGAGCTTGCACCGGGCGGAGCCATTTCCATGATCAAGGATGGCTGCCTGGATGGTGTAGATGCCATTTTCGGCACGCATTTATGGGCGGAGATTCCATATGGAACGATCAGTTATCGGACAGGCCCGTTCATGGCTGCTGCCGACCGGTTTGAAATTGTCATTAAAGGCCGCGGGGGCCATGGGGCCATGCCGCATAAAACAAAAGATGCAGTTGCGATTGGTTCCCAGCTTGTCATGAATATCCAGCAAATTGTAAGCCGAAGGGTGAACCCTGCCGAACCGGCGGTTGTCACCGTTAGCTCTTTTATTGCGGAAAATGCCTTTAATGTCATTGCGGATACAGCTAAACTCCAGGGCACTGTCCGGACGTTCAGCGAAGAAGTCCGTGACTTGATCGAGCAAGAAATGGATGCTGTTGTTAAAGGGACTTGTCTGGCCAATGGAGGCTGCGGACATGAATTTAATTATTACCGCGGTTATCCGGCAGTCGTCAACCACAAACAGGAGACAGAATTTTTGGCCGGCCTTGCGGCAGATGTTCCGGGTGTTTCCAACGTCGAAGAATTGGAACAACAAATGGGTGGAGAGGACTTCGCATATTATTTACAGCATGTAAAAGGTACTTTCTTCTTCACCGGCGCCCAGCCGGATGATGCCGAAACTCCGTACCCGCATCATCATCCGAAATTCGATATTAACGAAAAGTCGATGCTTTTGGGAGCTAAAACTTTGGCAATGGCTGCTGTTGAATATCAAAAACAGGGGCTCCCAAAAGATGAATCCGTTGCAGTTTCATAATTACGCAAAAAGCACCCGCTAAATGCGGGTGCTTTTACATTTGTTCCATTTTCTTGATTCTTCCGGGGGCATATTGTTTCCCGAAGACAAAAGCAAACAAAAGGCTTGCCATTAAAATCAGCCCCGCGTTGACCAAGCTTCCGCCAAGTAGAGCGGCCAGCCCGAACACCAGCCCCTGAACGACGAGAACCTGGATCAATAAGCGGTAAAAATCCAGCTTTTTATATAGGGGCAGTACAGGATACAGATGCACCCATACCTTCGCATCATGCCGCCTGAAGATGGGCAGAAGCTGAAATCCCGTCAAATACAGAAAGAGAATCGAAATGCCGATCGCTGCGTATAGATTATCGACAAAAAATAATAGAACGGCCGCAATCAATGTTAATCGGACAATCAATCCCGAATACTCGCTGGTCCGTACAAGCGTCCTTGAATATAAGTACCGGTAAGTGTTTTTATCCGCAAATGGAATGAAGCGAAAGAGAGGATCCATCCACTTCCTTCTCCATACTTTGCTTTTTATATGAGGGACATCGGTAAACATATTGGCCATCCTGTAAAACATTTGCATCCTGCTTTGTTCTTTTTCAATCAGCAGCTCCCATTTCAGCATCTTATTTTTCACAGAAGCTCTCATATAAAGAGCAAAAGCAGCCATGATGAGAAGAACCGCCAATATGAACCACCAAGCTTTTGCAATGATAAGGTAAAGGGCCGCTGCATTCAGGATGAAGCGAATGATCGGATCCGCAGTCAGCGTCCCCTGTTCAATTGTTTTCAGCGTGTCCCAATGCAGTCTTAAGTTCCAATATTTCAGTAGCAGCAACACAGCAAATAAATAGAGGAAAGAAACCAATCCGGCACCCGTTGACTTGAAATACATGGGCATCAGTGCTGCAAGCACGAGGAGAAGAATATACGCCTGGATGATAAAGCTGAGCCTCATCCCTTTGCTGAAATATCCCGCCAGCTCATTCTCCAATGGCAGAAGAAATACCATGTCCGCTTCCTTTAACAATGTAATGATCGGGCTGATGGTCAGAAATAAGGCTAAAATAAGCGACATGACAAGGGGAGCCGGGAAATCCTGCGGAAGATTCCTCACCCATTGCGAATAATAATAAATGGCTGCACCGCCTCCGAAAATCAACACAAACTTCATATGGTCATTAAACATATATTTGAAGTAGCGGCGCATTTCTTTTATAAATTCCTGAAGCCTTTCAGTCCATAGCTCATTTATTTGCTTCATCGGGCTCTTCCTTTGTCAATTGAATATAAATGTCGTTCAAGGTTGCTCCGCGCATGCCGAACTGCTCTTGCAGTTCTTCCAAAGTTCCCTTTGCCCGTACTTTTCCGTCATGCAAAATGACAAACCCGTCACAAAATTGTTCGGCAGTGGCCAAAATATGGGTGGACATTAGAATGCCGGCCCCTTGTTCTTTCATCTTTTCCATTATTTCAAGCAGCGACTGAATTCCGAGCGGGTCAAGTCCTACAAACGGTTCGTCGATGATATACAATGATGGTTCAATCAGAAAGGCGCACATGATCATCACTTTCTGTTTCATGCCTTTGGAAAAATGGGCAGGGAACCATTTCAATTTTTTATCAAGCCGGAATTCCTTGAGCAGCGGCATGACTCTCGATTCATATGTATCCTGCGATAACCCATAGGCCATTGCCGTCAATTGCAAATGTTCCTCAAGTGTCAATTCATCATACAGCACCGGTGTTTCGGGCACGAAGGAAAACTGCTTCCGATATTTGACCAGATCCTCTTCCAATCGCGTACCATTTATCGTGATTGTCCCTGAACGCTGCTCCATCAACCCGATAATATGTTTAATTGTCGTACTCTTTCCGGCCCCATTCAGGCCGATCAGGCCGATCAGCTGGCTTTTTTCCATGGAAAAAGATATATCTTTCAATACGGGCCTTTTCGTGTATCCGCCGGTAAGGTTTTTGATTTCCAATAAAGACATCATCAATCGTCCTCTCGTTCAACTGATTTCATTGTAACAAAAAACAATCGTGCAAGCACTAACGGCTGGCGAATTTTACCTCTAATAGATCGTGCCCAATCGCACAATATATATTTCGAAGGGAGCGGGAAAAAGCGAAGCTGGGGTGGTTGTCGTAGACACTGATCTGCAGTAGACGCGGAAAGTCATCAATTGCATGAACAGTAATCTGTACCTTACAAGGGGATGATTGCGTTGGGCATGATAATGATTGATCGAATGCTTCTTTAATCGAACCGATGGGCGAGATGAAGAACACTTTCCAAAATGAACCGCAATCCTTCAATGTGCAGAGCTTAACGGCTCTGCACATTTTGCTGTTCACTTCCTGTATGATAAAATGGACTATCATAATCAATTTGAGGTGAAGTGGACATGAGCAACTGTATTTTTTGTAAAATTGTAAATGGCGAACTTCCGTCAGCAAAGGTTTTTGAAAACGAAGATATTCTGGCTTTTTTGGATATAAGCCAAATTACAAAAGGACATACACTGGTCATTCCGAAAGTACATAAGGAAGATATATTTGAAATGGACGAAGAGACTGCGGCCAAGCTTTTTTCAGCGGTTCCCAAAATTGCACAGGCCATTAAAGGCGAATTCGGCGCGAAAGGCATGAATCTGCTGAACAACAATGGTTCTTTTGCCGGACAGGAAGTTTTTCATTACCATATGCACCTGATTCCAAGATACGATGAAAATGACGGTTTTTCAAAACGGTTTGTCAGCCACCAATCCGAGTACTCTTCTGAAGATTTACAAAAGTTGGCATCAGCAATTTCAAATCAATTGAAATAATGTTCTTCCTTCTCAAGATCAAAGGCGCAAGCGCCTGTTTATCGACGTACAGACTGGAGCGCTTCTGACGAGATAAAGGAAACACGCGCAGCGGAGCGGAGCGATGTTGACTTATCGTAGGAAGAAGCGTGAAGTCTACTAGTCGATAGGCGCTGGCCGCCTTAAAGCGCCACGTCCTGTGGCGCCGGCGGCACTAGGACTTCCTGTCCGTCGGAGCCGGACGCAGCACTAAGTGACAAATAAGTTACTCACAACCTGAGCATTTTATAACAACGCTAAACAACGAAAAAAGGCTTCATTTTCAGAAAATAGTATGCTACAATACTGTTAATCTTTCGCTGGCAGCATCAGAGCATGTCAGGATTGAAATTACGAGCTTAGTTGAGAAGAGGAGAGTTACAAATGAATACAAGAACGCTTGTCATTTTATCGTTATTTGTTGCGATCGGGGCTGCACTGCATTTTATCATGCCCGGCATCTATATGGGTATGAAGCCGGATACGATGCTGGCCATGATGTTTTTGGGAATTGCACTTTTCCCGGATAAGAAAAACGTACTTCTGCTCGGTCTAGTTACCGGATTGCTTGCAGGGCTCACTTCAAGCTTCCCCGGAGGGCTTATTCCAAACCTGATCGACAAACCGATTACAGCTTTTGTTTTCTTCGGACTTTATTTACTGATCGCCAAAAACATGTCCAACCTGATCGGGGTCTCAATCCTTACGGGAGTTGGCACGATCGTTTCCGGAACAGTCTTCCTGACATCAGCTTTGCTTATTGTCGGCGGGTTGCCTGCACCGTTTGCAGCACTGTTTGGCACAGTTGTCATCCCTGCAACGATCATGAATGCAATTGCCATGTTTATCCTTTTCCCGATTGTAAAGACGATTTTAAGAAGGACGAATCTGATGCAGCAAGCTTCTTAAAACCAATAAGAACCCCGCCGTTGGTGAGGGTTCTTATTTTACTTAAAAAATATTGCAAATAAAACACCGGCGGCGAAAAGGATTCCGCCAATGCTTCCAAGGGAAGCAGCACGGGCCTTCAATATTTTCTTCGGCGGATAAATGCCGGGCCGTTGGTATAAAATGACATTATAGAACATGGCCGCGAGCATCAGTAAACCGAGGATGATGAAAACGATCATGATGATGTTCAAGCCGTCCACCTCAAAGCCCTTAATTTTATTGCGTCGCTAAGCGACGCCTTATGCTTTTCTATATCTTATGCAAAAATAGTGTGTACATGAACAAGTTTGGGTAAAGTGATTAGCAGGAGAGTTTAATTTTTTCAAGAAAAATAAAAAAAGGGTGAGGAAAATGAACAAAAAAATGTTAACTTGCGGACTATTTGTGGGAGGAGCCATTGGTGCAGCCGCAGCCCTTCTTTACGCTCCTCTATCCGGCAAAGAGCTGCGAAAGCAAATGAGAGAATCGAAAGATGAATGGATCAAAATTGCCAATGAGTTTAAAGAAAATGCAACTGAATTGAAAGAATCCGTGACAAAACTTTCACAGGATGGAAAAGAAATCATCAAAGAGCTGGCAACCGATGTGAAAACAGCTGTGGAAGAATGGCAGCATGAAATCGAGCCTACGAAGGAAGCCATGCAGACTGAAATAAAAAATATCCAAAAGACGATTGCCGAGCTTGAGAACAAGCTTCAAGAAGGAAAAGATGCTATTCGTCCTTCCTGACCGTCTTCCGGGGCAAGAGACCTGTGCTATATTTCTCTTGCCTTATCTCTAAATTCTTTCATTCTAAATTTTTTCAATTTTTTTCAGATTGAATTTTTATTATTTTTCTTGCATAATAATAGAAACACCTTTAAAGCGGGGGAATAAAATGGCAAGTAAACACGTTTCCGTCAAAGAAGCAATGATTTTCAGCCAGCGCATGGCCCAATTGAGCAAAGCATTATGGAAAGCCATTGAAAAAGATTGGCAGAACTGGATCAAGCCTTATAATTTGAATATCAATGAACACCATATTTTGTGGATCGCCTATCATTTAAAAGGCGCATCCATCTCAGATATTGCAAAATTTGGTGTGATGCACGTCTCCACTGCCTTCAATTTCTCTAAAAAGCTTGCAGAGCGGGGATATCTTCAATTTTCCAAAAAAGAAAATGATAAACGGAATACGTACGTGAAGCTGACAGAACGCGGAGAAGATCTTCTACTTGAATTGGCCGACTGTTATAATCCCGACGCAGACTCAGTTTTCACAGGAGCAGCACCTCTCAAGGATTTATACGGCAAGCTCCCTGAAGCAATGGAAATGATGGTGATTGTCAGGCAAATATATGGTGATGACTTTATGGATATTTTTGAAAAGTCTTTCAGTAATCTTGAATCCGATTTTTTTGAAGAAGGAAGAAGATTGGAAAAGGCTGAAATCAACAGTGCCGTATAAATTTGCGATCAAGAAGTTAGAAAATTATAAACAAGACAACGAAGACTATTCGCAGCTTATCATTTGGTGACTTTTTGAACATTCTCCATAAGAGGAAATCATTTGATATTCAGCCTTAATACTTTCATTAGTTCGGGATAGATATTTTGTTTTAAACATGCCTGTATCGTTTCCTCAGGCTGTAATTTTCCATTCAATTTGGAAATAAATTGTTTAAAAAGCGGAAAATGAAACACAAATTTTTCCGCTTTCTGTTTTTCCATCTCGGCTGACAGCTCTTCACACAACTGAAAAAATTCCTCCACTTCCTTTTCCGCCAGTCTTTTCTTAATGATCAGCAGATCAAAGTCCTTATTCACCGGCTGGATCATGTCCAACAGCAATTTTTGGTGATATTCCAGCAGCAAGATCCGCTCATATAACTCGTCCATTCGCATACCTCCGGCTTTTATCATCCATTCACCACAAAATTGTAACAAGGCAATGAAAAAAAGCAAAAATCATATTGCAATTCCCTTCCATCCATCGTACATTATGAGTGAATGAAAACATAAGCAAAGTTGGGGGGCTGTCGCCATGCATTGTTGGAAAGCATACAGCGTAGACCGCAAACATCATTTTTTCCGGCGTTTTTTTATTTCCGCCATCATTTCGGTATTTGTTTTTATCATATCCTATGTAACAATGCAGACAATTGCGGCCCGGGAATTCAATGATAAATTTTTTCTTGTATTTTTATGTTGTTTCATTATACTATATCCGGTTCATAAATTTTTTCATATTGTACCGATCATGTCTTATTATAAACATATGAAATGGGAAATCGAACGGTATTTTCGTATTTTGCCGGTGATAGATTTGAAAGTGAGGCACCCGATTCCTAAGGCCAGATTCGGTTTGGCGCTTATATTGCCATTTATTGTATTGAATGTACTGTTTTTTGCGGCCCTTTTTTTATATCCGCAATTCGGACACTATATTACCATTTTGCTTGCATACCATAACGGCATATCGGCGTTCGACCTTTTATATTTTAAAACATTGTTCTTTTCTCCCAAAAATGCCCTTGTGGAAGAAAACAATGAAGGCTACGAAATATTGGTAGAAAACGATCCCTGGTAATATGCTTCCATTAAGTTTGCCGAAAACTTATGGAAGCGTCATTTTTTATGCTGTCTTTTTTTTGTGAAATTTGCTATCGTATGTTTATGAGATAGTTGGGGGGAGATTTGGATTGCCGGCGTTGTTTATAATATTTGCTATTTTCATTTTATACATTTTTAATAACTTGACATATTCCCTCTGTGTGCAACGGGAGATACCTGAGGAGCGCCACCCAAAAATATTCCGCACTATTAATATATTGATTACGATTTTGCTATTCTCCTCTTATATTGAAATACTGTACACATAGGAATAGCGCGCCGGGGGTAAGCTGTTTGCCCCTCTCGAACCGCGCTTCGGCATGTTCAGGCTGCGACGTCCTGTCGCTTCACCTGCACTAGGACTTCCTGTCGGTAAGCCGATTCAGGCAAACCGGACAATAATCATACAATTAAGAAAAGCGCAAGGCGCCCGTCTATCGGCGACAAGCACAAGACGAATTGCGAGGAGGCAGCTTTTCAGCCACCACAGCAATTCGGCTTGATCCTTGCGCCGATGGCGCCTGAAGCTGGACATTACGTTAATCTTGTTTGAAGAGAAAATTCAGTAAAATTTTATGTTTTCTTATCTCTCAATGAAAGGAGTAAACATGAAACATATTTTTAAAGAAGGGACCCATCCTGCGGCTCCCACTTTGCTTTTGCTTCACGGCACAGGCGGAACAGAAACGGACCTTCTCCCTCTTGCCGAAAAAATCGACAAGGACGCTGCCGTCTTGAGTGTACGCGGAAATGTCCTGGAAAATGGGATGCCCCGTTTTTTTCGAAGATTGGCCGAAGGCGTATTCGACGAAGCCGATCTGATTTTCCGGACTAAGGAATTGAAAGATTTTCTGGATGGAGCGGCAAAAAAGTATGAATTTGACCGGAATCATGTAATAGCCATCGGCTATTCGAACGGGGCCAATATCGCTGCAAGCCTGCTTTTCCATTACGAAAATTCGTTGAAAGGCGCTATTTTACATCATCCGATGGTGCCAAGGAGAAACATCGAACTTCCGAATCTGACAGGCAGGCATATTTTTATAGCGGCCGGAAAAAACGATCTCATGTGCCCGCCACACGAGTCTTTAGAACTTCAAGACCTGCTTTCCGGAGCGCATGCGGATGTGACTGTACATTGGGAAAATAACGGACATCAACTCACTTGGACGGAAGTTGAAGCGGCTGCCGGCTGGTATAGAAAAATCCGCCTCCGAAATTCCGAAGATTGACTCCTGCAAAAGAGGGTAATCTAAAAGTTGAAACTAACTCAAGGAGGCGATGGAATGGCGAACGTAAAACTTGCAGTCATCTACTATAGCTCCACAGGAACGAACCATCAATTGGCCAAATGGGCGGAAGAAGGAGCGAAGGAAGCGGGCGCTGAAGTAAGAGTATTAAAAGTGCCTGAACTGGCTCCCCGGTCTGCCATTGAATCGAATCCGCTATGGAAAGCCCATGCGGATGCAACGCAGGATGTGCCTGAAGCCAAATCCGAGGATTTGGAATGGGCGGATGCCATCATTTTCAGCGTTCCAACCAGATTCGGCAATGTTGCGAGCCAAATGAAACAGTTTCTTGATTTGCAGGGTGGCCTTTGGGCTCAAGGGAAACTTGCAAACAAAGTGGTCAGCGCCATGTCTTCAGCACAGAACCCCCACGGCGGCCAGGAAGCAACAATCTTGGCATTGTATACAACCATGTATCATTGGGGCGCCATTGTGGCGGCTCCGGGATATACGGATCCCGTTTTGTACGGAGCAGGCGGAAATCCGTACGGGACAAGCGTCTCTGTTGACCAGGATGGCAACATGGTCGAGGATGTGAAAGACGCCGTAAAATATCAGGCGAAACGCACCGTCACGGTGGCGGAGTGGGTGAAAAAAGGGAGCCAGTAAGCGGCGATTGGCCCAGCTCTTATGTAGAAGATTCGTCGATTTTTAAGAAAAGCGGAAGCGCCTTGCCCATCGACGTACAGACTGGAGTGCCTCCGACGAGATAAAGGAAACACGGCGAGGAACGAGCCGATGTTGACTTATCGTAAGAGGGGGTGCGAAGTCTGCTAGTCGATAGGCGCTGGAGCTAGACAACAAAAGGCTTTGTTCAAAATTTTAATGCTAAAACATCTTATACTTAAACAGCAAAAAAGCTGACCGGCGGCGGTCAGCTTTTTTGCGCTTATTCATCTCTTAAATCACGCGGGCCGTATGAAGCGTGTTTATCATCCTCGAACTCTTCCCGTTTTTCTACCAATTCATCGGATACATCATCTACAGGCATAACGAGCTGGTCGCGCTGCGCTTGCTTCACTTTATCATTGTAAAAAGCTTTGCCTTTTTCATTTCGTTCTTTCAAAGCTTTTGCTCTGTCTATTTTATCTTGTGTCGGTTTAGACTCCATGTTTGATCCCTCCACTCTCTTTACTCTTCTTTTTCCGTTCTGAGGGATGTTAAACCAGTTTTAGTTGATAGAAGTCAGCTGTGTTCTTATAAAGAGTTTCATAGACCTCTTCCAGCCTGTATTTTTTAATAGAAGCGATGCCGTCAATTGCTTTATGAATCATGTTCGGATGCGTCATTTTTCCGGAGAACGGCCCTTCAAAGCGCCATGGCCCATCCGTTTCCACCATCATTTGATCGAGCGGGTATGCCTTGACAAGCTCCTGAATTTCTTGTTCGTAAACCACATCAGGCGTCACAGAAATGAACCAGCCGTTCGCAATCATTCGCCGGACTGTCTTGGAATCTCCTTTAAACCAATGGAAATGCGCTTTTTCCACCCCATGCTTTTCAAGTAAGTCGCAGGTGATCGGTGCATCATCGTATACGGCGTGTAAGATGACCGGCTTGTCCCATTGCCTGGCCTTTACGATAAATTGTTCCAGCAATTCGATATATCCGCCGATGGAAAAATTAGCTCCCTTTTCCGAACGCAAATAATAAGGCAGTCCGACTTCCCCGATAGCGACCATTTGCTCCTGATGTTTTTCCATCCATGAAAGCAGATCCTGAAGGTCTTCATCAGCAGGCAGTTCCTGCTCCGGATGGAATCCGAATGCCGCATGCACCCGGCGATATTTTTCAGCCAGGCGCAAATTGTGAAGGCACGATTCCAAATGAAAGGAAACTGAAATTAAATCCGTACAACCAGCGGAATCCATTCCTTCCAGGATTTCTTCCGTTTCCTTCCCCGTGTATAAATCCAAGTGAATATGGGAATCGATGATCTTTTTCACTGTCGCTCACCTTCCCCGCTGCCATTTATGATCCAACTGCTGACCTCCTGTTTCCAGTCAAGGAACTCGCGCATAAAAAACAACTCCTTCTCCCGCGGCCTGTCAAAAGGCAACTTGAATTCCTTCATCACGGTCGCCGGCTTTGTTGAAAGGACTGCAATCCGGTCAGAAAGGAAAAGAGCCTCTTCGATATTATGTGTCACGAACAGAATTGTCTTTTTATATTCCATCCATATGGATTGCAGCCATTGCTGCATATCCTGTCTCGTAAAATCATCAAGTGCCGAAAACGGCTCATCCAGCAAAATAAGCGGCTGGGGACTTAATAACGCCCTGATAAAAGCGGCCCGCTGCTTCATGCCGCCTGACAAAGCATCCGGCAACTCATTTTCGTATCCGGCAAGCCCGGCTTTTTCAATCATTTCCAAAGCCCGCGCTTCATCCGCTTTTCCGGTCAGCTCCTGCCCCAAGAGCACATTCTGTAAAATGGTCCGCCACGGAAACAGTGAGTGTTGCTGCGGCATATAGCTGATATGGCCGCGTTCTCCCGTAATTTCCTGTCCATCCAAAAAAACGCCGCCTTGATCTGGAGCCAGAAGTCCTCCGATAAGGTGAAAAAGTGTGCTTTTACCGCTTCCGGAAGGACCGAGAATCGTGACAAATTCCCCTTCCTCAACCGAAAGCTGTAAATCCTTCAATATTTCTTTTCCCGCAAAGCTTTTGGACAAATGTCTGATTTCCAAGTCGCTCATCTATTAACCTTCTTTCTTCTCCATTTGACAAGCTTAGCTTCAGCAAATGTAATGACGGCAAAAAACAGCAGGCTCAACATCATGATGATAAAAATCGCCACAAATACCCGGTCTGTGCGGAAAGATGAAGAGGACAGTGTCATATAGACTCCAATCCCACTTTTTGCCCCGAGCCATTCGGAAATCACGGCTCCCATCACACTGTAGGTCGCTGAAATTTTCAGCCCTGAAAAAACGGAGGAGAGGGCATACGGCCACTCCAGCTTTGAAAACAACTGGATTTTGGAAGCCCCCGCCATCAGCATGTAATGCTTCATATCATGCGGGACATTCCGGAAACCGTCCATAGCCGCAACTGTAACTGGGAAAAAGCAGACAAGCGTAATGACGATGATTTTGGGCAGCAGCCCGAAGCCGAACCAAATGACCAATAGTGGAGCCAAGACGATGATTGGAACATTTTGCGATAAAATCAAAAGCGGATAAACTGACTCCTGGACTCCCGGGAGCAAATGCAAAATGACGGCAGTTAGCAGGCCGACAGCACAGCCGATCACAAAACCTCCGGCTGCAAGCCCCACGGTCGATTGAAGATGCGGCAGGATCCCCTCGAAACCTTCCATTCCTTCGGCAAAGATGGAAGAAGGTGCAGGAAGGAGCCACTCGGGAATATCGAGCATTTTTACCGCCAATTCCCATATACATAATAAAAGGAGGAGGACCGCTGCCGGCCTCCATCCTTTCTTTGCGACCCACCCCATTATTGGTATTTCTCCGTCAATTGGCCCATTGTTATCCCTTCCGGCTGATATAGTATTTTCACCTGGGAAATGACATTGCTGCTGCCTATTTCAATCATGCGCTCATTCATTCTCCTGATAACTTCCATCAATTCGGAGAATTCGCCTTCCATCGTTGTCTCCAGCGGGTGCACCTCATGTTTGATCCCTGCTTCCCGGATCACTTTGATCGCTTCATCCACATAGGGAATGACGTCTTCGCCGTTCTTTGTTTTCGGGATGATTTGTATGCTGACTAATGAGTTGGCCATTTTCAGTCCTCCTTTTCGGGTAAAAATTCATTCGTGAATGCTTTATCCACATCAATTTCTTTTTCAAGCAATCCTTTATCGAGCATCCAATCCATATAATTTTGCCAAACTTCGGCTTTTTGTTCTCCCCAGCGCGGGGCATCATCCTGATAGCGCGGTGCCAGCCATTCCTGGCTTTTCTTTACAAGTTCTGCGTCCAGATCTGGAACGGCTTTGATTAAAATATCAGCGGCCTCTTCAGGCTGGTCGATGGCAGATTCATAGCCTTTTGATACTGCAGCCATGAACGCTTTGACAGTCTCCGGATCTTTTTCAATCATTTTTTCGCTCGTCGAAATAACAGGTGTGTAATAATCGAGCTTGTCCGAGTAATCCGTAAGGTAGACCATATTGATCTTTTCACCGCGAAGCTCCGCTTCCACTCCGGTCCACGCATAATAGATCCAGGCGAAGTCAATATCTCTTTTTACAGCCGTAAAAAAGTCGGCATCCCCCATGTTCACGATGTCCACCTTCTCAACATCCGCACCTTCCGTTTCCATCAGGGATGCCAAAACCGCTTTTTCAAGCGGAGCCCCCCATCCTCCATACGCTTTTCCTTCAAAGTCCTTTGGCGACTTGATATTTTTTTCTTCCGGGGATGCAAATCCCGATGTGTTATGCTGGATGACCGCGCCAATTGAAACAATCGGGACATCCTGAACACGCGCTTCCGTTATGCTCTCCTGGTAGCTGACACCAAACTCGGATTTTCCTGAAGCCACAAGCTGATCCGCTCCGGCTTCCCCTGGCAGGATGATGTCCACATCCAATCCTTCCTCTTTGAAAAAGCCTTTCTCCTGTGCAACATATAACCCTGTATGGTTCGTGTTCGGCGACCAATCCAGGACAACAGACACCTTTTTAAGACTTTCCTCTTTCCCGGCTGAATCGCTCTTATCCTTCGCTTGTCCACCGCAGCCGGCCAACAATAATAAAACACTAAAGATACTTCCCAACCATTTTTTCATTGAATTTCCTCCCTGATGTCATATAAGAAATGGCGCCAAGGGAAAATGAACCCAAGGCGCCAAGGCATGCTAAAATTTGACGTTCCCTTCGCTGGTATGAGCCAGATCAGGTTCAAAGGGTCAGCATTTTCCCCGAATGCTTTCTCAACCGGCACCACCGGTTCCCCTACTTCATCATTATTTAATTCCCCCTCATTATAGCAGAAAAAAAAGAAAACTGCTCCAAAAAGAGCAGCTTCCCTGATCCGTACGCCAAATCAAACTGGTGGAAAAATAGGCGGTGACTGCGGAGTGATTCCGCCTCCGATAATCGGAGCAATGTAAAATACCCATGCAATGCTTGCGGTTACAATCAGTTTTTTCATTTTCATCACCTCTCTGCTATTTTTTTATAATAATAAAGTGCTCTATCCGTATCTCTAGCTAAATAATATTCTGCTAAGGATAAAGCAAATTTATTATAATCTTCAATGAAAAAGAACTTTTCCAAAAACGGCAAGACATCGTTTTCAAGAAATGCCATTGCCTTTTCTTTATGGTCTTTTAATAAATATTGATAATATCGAAAAATCAATTCTTGCTTTTTCATAGAGTTAGCTTTTGTTTCCACCAAAATCTTAGAAATATTCCGAAGTGCTTTTTCTTTCTCTCCTAGGGAGATCAAAAGCTCAGTATAGCTGCATAAGCTTACCAGGTATTCTTTCTGTGATTGGGCTTTTTCCATTGAAAGGAGATAATAACCTGCGGCCTCTTCGAATTTTCCCGTTTTTTCAAGCAACAGGGCGTAGTTGTTATACATGGTAGAAATTAATTCTTCTGTATTGATTAAATTCATATTCCTGAATATAAAACGATACTGCTCTGCAGCGTTTTCGTATAAACCCAGATCTGTGTATGCGATACCTAACAAAAATTGAGTATGTAGTATACGCAAATAGTTAAAAGACCTGGAGTAAGCCTCCAAAGCATTGTGACCATAAGCAACACTGCTGCTGTTGTCTTTCAAGTTGGCATAATTAAGTGCAATAAAATAATACATTTCCGCTTGCCAAGGGGAGGGCAATAAGTCGTTTGCCTCAAGTTTCAACAAAGTATCCAGTGACTTTTTATAATCTCCTTTAATAATATCAAATGCAGCATTGATATATTCATAAAGCTCTTTTTCTTGGGCACTTAAAGAATTCAAAATTTGCCTTAGTGTTTCCTGTTCCTTCACGGCTCTCTCAAAGTCATTGACGAGCAAAAAATATCGATATAAGTATAGATGGTAGCGTGCAATGTAATTGGAGAAAGTAATGTATTCCCGCTGTTCTTCCACACGTTGGTAGCACTCTTCTGCGCGCTTCTTATCGTACGAAAGGACAGCATCCAATAAATCAGAGAGGTCGGCTGCAATCGTTTCCGAAGCTCTTTGAATCGAGTCTAACGAAATGCCCAAACGCTCGAGCAGGAGCATGATAGTTTCCTGATTCACTTCTTTGTTGTAATTCTCAAACTTGCTCAAATGTGTAACGGAACATATGCCATTGCACAGCTCAGATTGCGTCATATTTCGTAATTGGCGGTGATATTTGATCATTGCGCCGATATTCATTTTCTCCAAATTCATCTTTTCATCCTCTGGTCATACTACTTGTATAGATAAATAGTAGCACAATTTGGATAATAAATCTATTTTTTTCATGAACTTGTAATTTTTTACACTGAAAAAATATCTTTTAATGCCTCTTTTAAATCCGGAAACAAATAATCATATTGATTCTCTATTGCTTTTTCCGGAATCACGCGCTGGCCGCTAACCAGCATGCTGCTCATTTCTCCAAGCATTAATTTTAAAGCAAACTCGGGGACTGGAAGCCAATGCGGCTTTTCCAGAACGGAACCGATCACCTTCCCGAAATCTTTCATCTGTACGGGGGTTGGTGCGGTGACGTTGAGCGGGCCTTCAATGGCTGGAGTGTCGATCGCAAACTTGATCATGCCGGCGGCATCTTCCACATGAATCCATGACACCCACTGTCTCCCGGACCCCACGGTCCCGCCGATGCCGAATTTATAGGGCAGCGCCATGAGCGGAAGCGCGCCCTTATTGCCGAGAATGATTCCAAAACGGGCAAAAACTATCCTGACACCAAGCCGGCTGGCTTCGGCCGCTTTTTCTTCCCACTTCTGCACAGTTCCGGCAAGAAAGTCACTGGCATTGCTTGTGCTTTTTTCAGTAAAAGTGTCTGTGTCCGACATACCGTAATATCCAACGGCGGAAGCGTTGATCAGGACTTGGGGCTTGCTCTCCAATTTTTCAATCAGCCGAATGATTTCCCCTGTGGCCTCCATCCGGCTTTTGATGATCCGCTCTTTCTTTTGCTTTGTCCAGCGAAAACCGTTGATTGATTCTCCGGCCAAATTCACGATGGCATCTACGTTTTCCAAATTTTCTTCTGGACGGCTGCCCTGCTTGAGCCACTCGACGGCCTGCATCCGGTCCGTCTGTCGGATCTTTTCAGCGTTTCTTGATAAAACCGTTACTTGGTTGCCATCAGCCAACAGCTTTTCCTGCAAAACCTGTCCGAGAAACCCGCTTCCGCCTGCAATGACTACATGCAATTGCTCCACACTCCCTTCTTACGAAAATATTTTTTTCACTTTATCATTCCGGTATGTAAACATCTCCGTCATTTTTCCTTTGACAAAGGGATGAAAAGCCTTACCTATCGCGCCGAGTGGAAGAGCATACTGCAAATGGTCGCGGACTTCCGTCCCTTCTTCATTGTGGAAAAACAGATGTTCATGCCGCCAATAGGCGAACGGTCCTTTTTGCTGCTCATCTATGAAACGTTTAAGTTTTGCAACTTCTTTTATTTCGCCTTCCCACCTGGTTCGAAAGCCTGGAAAAGGGGACAGGGAATAGCTGATCCTCTGGCCTGTGAACATCAAAGAAGGCGGCTCCTGAATAAATTGGAGCTTAAACTTTGGCGGCGTAAGTATGGCCAAATTATTTGGATTTGAAAAAAATTCCCACACTTCACTAATCGGAGCATTTACAATCAGGCTGTTTTCCATAGTATATATCTTCAAGCCGGCACCCCCTTTTCCCTTTATTATATGGTTTTATACGTTAAAAAACTGAGCAAAGCCAAATTAATAGGCTATAATGAAGAATCAGGTGATCTTTTATGAAAAATGATAGAAAAGCCCGGCTGAAAAAGCTGGTAAAAGAAAACAAAATAAAACGGAGAACTTAAAATTTGAGTTTGTTTTAAGTGAAGATGAATATTCATATGTGACGATAGATTATTGGGTAAAATAAAAAGCCGATCGTTTAATGGATCGGCAATTTACATACTTATGTTAAGCTGATTGATTTTAATTCTTCCTGCTTTTTTTCAGTAACGGTAAATCCCAGTTTTTCAAGTGTCCGGATGATGCCGCTACAATAGTCTTTGTGTGCAATGAGGAACGTGCGGTCCGCTTCAATTTTTTCCTTTACGCTGGAAAGCATTGAGAAAAGTGCAGCCGTTTTTTCGTATGTTTCGTCTTTCGGCATATCTTCCAAAAGTGAGGTTGCTTCTTCTGTGACCGGCAAAATCCATATTTCGCACGGATTCGGAATTTCAAGCAGTTGATTGAATACATCCATTTTTTCCAACGGGGTTCTAAATGTAAAATCGGTCAGTTCATAAACACATGTTGTAGAATAATCGATATCAGGAAAAGGTGAAGGATCACCTTTTACGAAAGATTTGACTTTTAAATTGGTTTCGCCAAGCGTATGGTCATCCGAGTGAGAAGAAATCGTATTCACTGTAATGCCCCCTCTCCAAATTTAGAGCTGTTCTTTTCTCTAAAAAGAGAAATACCCTTCTTTCCGGAATGTTAAACAGTGGCTTTCTCCTATAAACGCATCGCAAACAGCGGACACTTTGAAGGATAAGGGAGAATATTTATTTGAAAAAGGTACGGCAAACCTGCTCAGCAGTATGTTCAAGGAGCTTGGGAGCTGATTCCATTGCTTCAGCAAGTGTCATTGGCCTCGTCATGATGCTGTTTACACTGATTACTCCATATTGATAAAGACTTTCGATATTTTTTCCGACAGATCCTGCAATAATAATAGTCGGGACGTCCAACTTTTTTGCCGCCTGCGCCGCCCTCATCGGCGTTTTGCCGAAGGCTGTCTGGAAGTCGACCTGCCCTTCACCTGTGATTAACAAATCAGCACCTGCCAGCTGTTCCTTTAGCCTTGTATATTCCATTACAACCTCGGCACCCTTTTCCATTACAGATGGAAAAAATGCCTGAAAGGCACCGCCGAGTCCTCCGGCCGCCCCGGCACCCGGCATGTTGTGCAGCTTTACGCCCATAATTTCCTTTACCTTGTTCGCCCAATGCGTCATGTTTTGATCCAAAATTTGGACGGTCTCTTCCGTAGCTCCTTTTTGGGGGCCGAAAACAAAGGAAGTGCCGTTTTTACCGACGAGCGGATTTTCAACATCCGACGCGATAACAAAATGACTTTCCTTGATGCGCGGATCAAAATTTTCTAAAGATATTTTGTGAACTTGGTTTAGTTCTCCGCCGCCGAATCCGATTTCTTTTTTTTTCTTATCTAAAAGCTTCATCCCGAGCGCCTGCAGCATTCCTGCTCCGCCATCATTTGTCGCGGACCCTCCAAGCGCTACAATGAATCTTCTATAACCCTCGGCAAGGGCGCTTTTGATCAGTTCTCCTGTCCCGTATGTCGTTGTAATAAGCGGATTACGTTCTTTTTCTGGGACCAGATCCAAACCGGAAGCGCTGGCTATTTCTATGACGCATGTTTTTTCATCTCCAAGAATGCCGTAAAAAGCTTCAACCGGCTTTCCAAGCGGACCCGTCACTGTAACAGCAGTCTTCTTTCCGTTCGTTGCTGCCACAAGCGTATCCATCGTTCCTTCACCGCCGTCGGCCAAAGGGACAGTGATTGTTTGAGCATCAGGAAAAGCATTCTTAATTCCTCTTTCAATCGCAAGAGCTGCCTCCAAAGCGGAAACACTTCCTTTGAACGAGTCGGGTGCAATCAAAATCCTTATTTCAGCCTCCCCCTTTCATATGTATCGAATTCTTCTGTTTAGCTTAACATAAAAGCCGATATTGCCGCTTTTGTTCCACATTATTTGTGGATGGACACAAAAACCCCCGGCAGGCCGAGGGTTTCAGGAAATTACTTTTTATATTTTTTCACCTTCACTTTTGCAGCTTTGCTTGTATTTCCGGCTGCGTCTTTTGCCGTTACAGACAGCGTAGTTCCGGCTTTTTGCTTCTTGATTTTCACTTTGAACTTGCCTTTTGCATCGGCCTTTTTCTTCCCAAGCGATTTTCCTTTATGTTTCACATAAACAACGGCATTCTTTTCTGTTTTACCGGAAACAAATTTGTCCCGATCCGTCACCTTGTTTACCTTTGGTACCGCCGGAGGAGTTTTGTCCTTAACCGTCACTTTAACTGCCTTGCTTTCATTTCCTGCAGCATCTTTTGCTGTCACATAAAGAACGGTACCGGCTTTTTGCTTCTTAATCGCGACTTTAAAATTACCCTTCGCATCAGCTTTTTTCTTCCCTATTGTCTTCCCTTTATGCTTCACGAAAACCATTGCACCGGATTCCGTTTTACCGGTCACAGCCTGATCCGAATCGCCGACCGGCTTCACCTTCGGCTCTGCAGGCGGTGTTTTATCAATCACAACAATTTTGGCTGCTTTGCTCTCTTTTTTGGAAACACTCTTAGCAGTAATAGAAAGCTCCGTCCCGGCTTTTTGTTTCTTAATCTTTACTTTGAATTGGCCTTTGTTGTCGACTTTGGCCTCCCCAAGCAACTGTTTCTTTGCTCTAACAGCAACGGTCGTTCCTTTTTCCGCCTGGCCTGTCACAACTGTATCACTGTCACTTACCGGCTTTACTTTAGGGGTTTTAGGAACCGGTGTTTCCTTGACTGGAACCCTGATGGAAGCCACTCCGTCATTTGCCACCAATTGCAGGACTTTATTCGCTTGCTGCGGGCGAATTTCAATTGTAAACTTTCCATTCTCTGCTTTCCCTTTTGCTATAAGCTTATTGCCATCTTTTAACTGAAGGTTCGTTCCATTTACAGCATTTCCTGTAATTTTTAAATCATTGTCTGTTAAGGGATTGACTTTAAGTCCCAAGCCAACAGTATTGAAGGCGCTCCAGACATTCAGCCTGCCCCAGCCGGAAACTTCGTCGTATCCCGGTTCTAAGACTCTGACCGGATAATCGTCGTCCACGTAATCCGGTTCACTCACAGGCTCCTCAACAGCAATATCGTCTGCTGTTTCGGTCAATATCCTTCTTACTTTTTCCGGTTCCAATTTCGGATTTTCAGACAGTAATAATCCTGCAGCAGCCGCAACATGAGGGGTTGCCATCGATGTACCGCTGAGATAAGTGACATTTCCGTTCGGAAGCAAGCTCGGAATGTCTGCCCCTGGAGCCACGAGATCAAGTCCTTCTCCGTAACTCGAAAAGTCGGAAACAATATCAAGCCTGTTAGATGCCCCCACGGCAATGGAATACTTGGAAGCAGCCGGGTAATCCAACATATCCACCCCATCATTCCCGCTGGCGGCGACGATGGTCACATTTTTAGATGCAGCATACTTTAACTGTTCTTCTATTACCCTGCTATACGGCCCGCCGAGACTAAGGTTAATGACACGGGCCCCTTTGTCTACAGCGTACTTGATTCCCAAAGCAATTTTCTCAGTATCGCCGCTTCCGCTGGCATCAAGGACTTTTACAGGTAAAATTTTCGCGTTTGGATGGATACCCGTCATGGAATAATTATTATCCACTCCTGCTGCAATGATTCCTGTAACGTGAGTTCCATGGCCTTCGTCATCGTATGCATCATCATCTCGGTTCGCAAAATCATACCCCGGAATAACTTTTTCTTCCAAGTCAGCTAGAGTATGATCAACTCCTGTATCCACGACTGCAATGACAACATTTCCGAGCTGTTTTTTCTTATAAGTTTCATAGAGTTTTTCAAATCGGATATCGGCGTTAGCCTTACCATGATCTTGCCCTGTATTTTTCAGGCTCCATTGCGAGCCGGACTGGACATCTGTAAAAGGTGGAACAGGTGGTTTATCGGAGGCATTTTTATGATATGTATACACAGGCTCCGCATACTCTACTTCCGGTAATTTCTCCAAATTTTTAGCTATTGTCTCCGGTTTTTCACCCGCGTCCAGAACATACATATTATTCAGGGAAGTGGCATTCCCCTTAACCGTTTTGATAGAAGTTGATTTCGCGATCCCTTTAGCCTTCTTTTGAAATTCAGAAGCGGCTTTTCCACTCTTTAATTTAACGATGACCCGGTCTGTATCCGATTGTGAAACAGCCATTCCATTTTCTTGTAAAATTGTAGAAATCTTTTTATCTATCAACTTGTCAATGCCGATCTCTTTTGCGATTTTTTCAATTTCCGGCTTAAGCCAGCCGGGCACATTTTGGATGACAATCTCATACAGTTCATTGATCGCTTTCTGATCCTTTTCGGTCAAAGAATAGTCACTGCCATCCCCTTTTTCCGCCAGCTCACTGAAAATCGGCTTCAATTTGACCAAATCGTTATAAACTTGATCTTTAGTCTTTTTGTCAAAAGTCATTTTGGCGACAAGGAAAGGCGCCACCTTATAGTACAGGGAAGTCAATTCTTGTCCCTTGTCCGTTTTTGACAGCAGTTCGTCTCTTACCAGCCGGAGTTCTTTTAAAATTTCCACACCCGCTTCCCGTTTATTTACACTTAATTCAACGGGACAAGCCTCCTCTGGCAAGTCGGCCGGGGACAACGTTTCTCCTTTATAGCCGATAGTATAATCGACTGCCTGCGGTTCTTCCATTTCACCTTCGTTTTCTTCTGTTTCTATCTCTTCAAAGGTGCCGTAATATTCCACTTTAATAAAATAAGCGCCTTTCCAGGCGTGCGGCATATGAATGACTGCAGATGCCCCTTCAGTGATTTCAGCTCTATAGTTATCAAACGTAAAATCCTGTTCAGCCCTGTTTTTATCAGGATAAACTGAAACATTTCCTTCAAAATCTCCGGAGACTTCTATTTCCATATGCGTATCTTGTTTAATCTCCTCGTCCGTCGGCTCTATTTTATACCATCGAACTTCTCCAGGTTCACTGAAACTTCCATTCAGCGTCTCGCCTTTTTTAAGCCGAATCGCCTCATCTGCAGTTCCCGGACTGGCTTGCGGAGCAAGCGGCTGCACTACACTAAGAAACAGCATAATAGCTAGCAGAAATGCAGTGTACTTAATTTTCCCCTTTTTCATACATTCACCCCATTAATTTAATATAATAGGATTATACGATAATTCAAGATTAATTAATAGCTACTTTGGAAATATTTTTTATCTATTGAAAAAACTCCCACCATGAAAGTAGCGCACAAAAAAAAAGAAACCCTTAATAATTCCGGATTTCTTAAGTAATTATATCTATCCATTTAACCCTGTCTGATCAGGCGTTGTATTTCTGTCTCCAAAACAAAGACCCGCTTGTTTAATGCAGCGTTTTGGTCATCCACATGTTGGGTGATTCGGTCGGTGTAGTCTCCAAGATGTTGAATAATGCTTTTATGCAACTGTTCCTGTCCAGTTTTCAAATCTTTTACTTCCTTTTCTATAACACCCATTCGTTCATCGATGTTGTCGAAACGTTGCTCAAAGGCATCCATTCGACGATCCATGTTATCAAGCCGCCGGCCAAAGTCGTCCATTCGGCGATCTACTTCATCAAACCGCTGGCCTAAACCTGCCATTTGGCGGTCCATGCTATCTAAATGATGTTCAAAACTGCCAATTTGCTCTTTAATAGGTTCTATTTCTTCTTTGATGACTGTCCGGAGCGCTTTTATTAATTCTTCATTCATCATTTGATACCCCCGATAGTCCTTAACCCATTAAATTATATCACAATTCAAATGAGACCAGAGCTTAACCGATTTTTTATCACTTTTCAAAAGCTGCCGGCAGAATGATTTTTTCCTTTTTTCAACGCCACATACAAAACAAGACACTGTTCAAATGACTGCGTATCAATATGAAAAATCTCGCTGATTTTATTAAGGCGGTAGATGAGGGTGTTCCGGTGTACATACAGATTGCGGGCCGCCCGGCTGATGTTCATGCTGCTTTCACAGTATGCAATGAATGTTTTTACAAGCATATCCATCTCAGGATGCTTCCAGATGACTTCGATATCATCAGCAAATGATTCCAGGAAGGAAAGGTTGATTCCTTCCAGAAATATTTCAGGCAAAATTGTCCAACTGTCAAACGAGTAAACCGCATCTTCCGGCTCTTTCTCCAATCCTACCATCAATGTTTTGTATGCCTGATCATAAGAACACGAAGCGCCTTCGAAACCTTTGTAGCTTTTCCCATGTGATATGGATACCTTGCAATGAAGATTTTGCTGTTCCATAAAGGATGTCAATTTTTCCGCTGCATATTCACAAAGGTTCTTTAATTTCGGGAAGTCGCAGGCCTTCATTTCCTTGATGACAATCCATTTATCCTGGGCAATGGGACAGACAATATCATCCATGTTATTCTGAAACAAATGGCAGATGAGGTTATTCAGTTCAAGAAGCGACAGATTGGCAAATTGTTTGGCTTCCGTATGGATCCTGACAAGCGACGGAAGATGGACAAGGATACAGACCCTGGGCTCGTCAAATTGAACGCCGAGCAACTCACAATAGCTTTCAAGTTCTCTCTCATTCTCCCATTCTTTATAGTGAATCAGGTGCTGGACAAACACTTCCGTCGTTTTCATTTGTACGAAGTAAGCTTCTGTGCGGAAATTTTCCTGAAGCATCATTTCCACATGATTCCGGACGAACTTGACATATTTTTTGACTTCCGAAGGCTCACCGATAATCCCGAGCACACCGATGACTTGATTGTTAAAACGAATGGGGACAGCCACTCCCGGCAGGACATTTTCAAGCGCTGCCGCTTCTTCTTTTGTAAAAGCAACCTCTCGCCCCTCTTTGATCACCTGGATGGACACGCGATGGAGGGTGCCGACACGTTCTTTGCGGTCGCATCCGATAATCAGGCCCTCGGCATTTGTAATACTCATGGAAACTCCCAATAAAGCTGAAGTTTGTTCTACAATGGATTGTGCAACTTGCTCAAGAACCTTCACGCTCTTCACTCCAAATAACATTAAGATTTCGTTGCCTTTAATCGGATTATATCAAATTTTCTGTGTATTTGTATTCCAAATTTTGTGCAATTTGATGATTGATTCATAGGGGAAGTCATCTATAATTACAGTAAAAACCAGGCAGGGAGGGAACTTTTTTGAAGAATCATATCATTATTGTGGGCGGAGGCGTCATGGGCTCGAGCACCGCTTACCATCTCCGGAAAATCGGCTTTGAAGGAAAAGTTACAGTTTTCGAGAAAGACCCGGTTTACGAATACTCCTCCACTCCGCGCAGTGCCGGGGGAATCAGGCAGCTTTTCACCACCGCCATCAATATAAAGCTGAGCCGATACAGCCTTCAGCAATATAAAAAATTTCCGCAAGACATGAAAATCAACGGCGATCCGGCAGAAATTGACTTCAAACAGCGCGGCTACCTTTTTTTAGCCACAAAAGAAATGCTTCCTGCCATTGTATATGGTAATCTAAAAATGAACCACAATCGCACTTGAAAATTGAACCACTTCAATAGAAA
>NZ_VEKZ01000026.1:0-44699 GCF_007681465.1 Siminovitchia fortis | reverse complement strand
GCTGAAAATGGGTAAAATCAGCCTGCTTTTCAAGCTTTTAACAAACTACGTCACGGATTCAGGATACCATAAAGAAAATGTATTTATCCAAAATTACCTAAGTAAATATGCCGAAGACGGGCGGATTCAGTGTGAAACTGGATGCTGGAATTTTTTATATTTGGAATTGGATAATAGTTCTTCCTTCTAAATATTACCATTCATTTGAGCCGCCATTGCCTTTTTTCGGAGCCTTTGATGATAAGATAATGAGCCTGCTATGATAAAGATGAGTCAATCACTTGAAAATAACACCGTCATAACTACAGCGTTGGATACTTGCTCTTGATCGCGGTACCACTTCTTAGTGATTGCTGAAAAGGGTCGGGGGGCATACCACCAAACTTACAATTGATTTCCGTGGTAATGTGTTTTTTCCCTTCCACCATCAACCAAGTGCGCGAACAAGATCAAGGGTGGTGGAAGTGTTGATCAAATAACTGGATCATTCTTTGGCGATGCTAGCTCAAAATTATGTCACAAGTAGTATTGTCTGATGTCTTTATTTACCCGTCCCAGTTTGAAGGAGCTACAAACTTCCAATTATTCAATTACTGCAGTTATTTGATCTCACGTAAGCTTTGAACCACTTTTGTGAAAGCTCTTTGATAAAGGTAGCCTTCCTAAATCTTTAGAACATGAAAGGTCTGGTATGATAGACGAATACTCCTTTCGACTAAACGATTTCCATACGAGTTAGTTGAGTGGATTAGCGGTTCACGGGGGTAGGACAATTGTCCATCTTAAAAAGTTCAATACGCAAATAACTTGATCAGTTAGGTCTAGCTCATAGTCTTAATGAATTCGTAGGAATCTGGTTAAATCAATATTTGACTCCCTTTATGTAATTTCCATGCAGGCCCTTTGGGTTGTAAAAACGCCAAATGTACATCGGAGACCAATCCATGGTATGGATAATGGTCTTATATTCCAAGCTAAAATCTATAAATTGCAGCATGCCAATCTCAAAACGGGCGGCTTTCCGGATCACTGGGACGAGTCTTGGCTTATCCTAGGAAGTGGGTATCGTTTTGCTTATGAACTAAGCCCGTGGCTGGCTGGATTAGTATAAACGGCTTTAGCCGGCCTGTCCATTTCAGTTTGCGTATGTATTCGATCTGTTTTCCTTACCCAATCCGTATAAGACTTCCCCGGCAAAGACTTTGTCAAAGCGAGTACCTGCGACCCTAAACTGTTGGATCAACACTACCAACGACAGTTAACAGAAGTGGAAAAGCCGATTGCAGGAATCCATCCAGCCAATGATCAAAACAGACAATGATTTTTCGAACGGAAACTCTGAAATTCCCTTCTAGATGGAATCAAAACAACGCAATGTGCCTTCGATCTGTTATAGGAACTTAAGAGATGGAAGCAATCTCGTAATAGTGATGAAATTTTTTAAATGAACCTAAACTTTAAATATAATAGGTTTGTAGTAAGCTTACCTTAAAGGTGCTCCTTTTTGGGATTGTAGTTCTCACAAACTCAGTTATAGCAAAGGCTGGAGACCTTTTATATTTAGGTACTAGATTTTGCTTTCCTAATTCCATGCGTATAAAAAACTTTTAAGTAATTTTTAGACTTCGAACAAATTTGGATATATTAAAGGAAGGAGAGTCATCTCTTTGAAAGGTATCATATTAGCTGGAGGTAGCGGAACACGATTATATCCACTAACAATGGTAACAAGTAAACAATTACTACCAGTATACGATAAACCTATGATTTATTACCCGTTATCTACTTTAATGCTTTCTGGAATTAGAGATATATTGATTATTTCAACCCCGGAAGATATTTCTCGGTTTGAATGTTTACTAGGGGATGGTATGCAATTTGGAATGAATTTCCATTATAAAATTCAACCGAGTCCTGACGGTTTAGCTCAGGCTTTTTTAATTGGTGAGGAATTCATCGGTGATGATTCTGTTGCAATGATACTAGGTGACAACATTTATTATGGGAGCGGCATGAGAAAGATTTTACAAAGGGCAGCTAGAAAAGAAGCAGGAGCAACTGTATTTGGATATCATGTACAGGATCCCCAGCGATTCGGTGTTGTGGAGTTTGATAAAAATGGTAAAGTTATCAGTGTTGAAGAGAAACCACAAATACCAAAATCTAATTATGCTATTACCGGGTTATATTTTTATGATAATCGTGTTGTTGAAATTGCTAAAAAAGTAAAGCCATCAACGCGAGGTGAACTTGAAATTACTTCTATAAATGATGCCTATTTACAATTAGGAGAATTGGATGTTGAACTATTAGGGCGGGGGTTTACTTGGTTAGATACTGGAACACACCAAAGTCTAGTAGAAGCAACTAACTTTGTAAAGACAGTAGAAGAGCATCAAGGAATTAAGATTGCAGCTCCTGAAGAAATTGCGTATATAAATGGATGGATCAATAAAGAAACATTATTAGAATGTAGTGATAAATTAGGGAAAACAGGATATGGCCAATATTTACGGAAAGTAGCCAATGGAGAAATACAATATTGAGCACTGAAAGAAGTGGACTAGATGAAAATTACTAAAACAAACTTAGAAGGAGTATTGATTATTGAACCAGCAATGTTTGGTGATCATCGTGGCTGGTTTATGGAAACATATAATGAAGGAAAGTTTATACAGGCAGGCTTAGATTTAAAATTTGTTCAAGATAACCACTCGTTTTCTGCTGTTAAGGGAACTCTAAGGGGCTTACATTATCAACTAAGCCCTAAAGCGCAAACAAAACTAGTACGATGTACAAGAGGAGCTATATTTGATGTAGCCGTTGATATTCGCAAAAACAGCCCAACTTTTGGTAAATGGTTAGGACTAGAATTAACTGCAGAAAACAAAAAGCAATTATTAATTCCTAAGGGATTTGCACACGGATTTATTACATTAACTGAGAATGTGGAAGTACAATACAAGGTTGATGAGCTGTATGCACCGGAATGTGACCGAGGGATTATATGGAATGATCCTACCATTGAGATTAATTGGCCTATTGATATTTCACCTATCTTATCAGAGAAAGATAAAAAAGCTCCGTTATTAAATGATGCCGATAATAACTTTGTTTATGGAGAATAAATCTATGAAAATCTTAGTTACAGGATACACCGGGCAACTTGGTTATGATGTTGTTAAGCATGGTTTAGAGTCGGGGTTTAATATGGTCGGTCTCGGTTCAAAAGATTTAGATATCACACAAGAAAGTGATGTTATTTCTTTTATAAGAAAACAAAGTCCGGATGCAATTATTCACTGTGCCGCTTATACAGCGGTAGATAACGCAGAAGATGATAAGCAGACATGCTGGGATATTAATGTTAAAGGTACAATTAATTTGGCAAGTGCTGGCAAAGAGGTAAATGCGAAGTTTATGTATATTAGTAGCGACTATGTATTTGATGGTAGTGGTGAAGTGCCATTTAAGGAATCGGATTCTACTAGACCAATTGGTTATTATGGACAAACAAAGCTTGAAGGTGAGACTGCAATCAAGCAATTATTAGATAAATTGTTCATTGTTCGAATTTCTTGGGTCTTTGGAATAAATGGGAAAAATTTTGTTAAAACCATGTTAGAATTATCTAATAGTCGAGATGAACTAAATGTGGTCGGAGATCAAGTCGGCTCTCCCACCTATACTTTTGATTTGGCCCGTCTATTAATAGAGATGATACAGACTGATAAATATGGAGTTTATCACGCTTCTAATGAAGGTTTCTGCAGCTGGGCGGAATTTGCAGAGGAGATATTTCGACAAGCAAATAAACAAGTTAAAGTTAATCCGATAACAACTGAGGAATATCCTACACGTGCCCCGCGACCCAAAAATTCAAGAATGTCCAAGCAAAAGTTAGTAGATAATGGGTTTCCTTTGTTACCTAGCTGGCAAGATGCTGTAAAACGTTACTTAAATGAACTGGCTAATGAGGTGAAATAATTGAGAAAGAAAATATTGGTCACTGGTGGAGCAGGCTTCATTGGCGGAAATTTTGTACACTATATGGTCAATAAATATCCACAATACGATATATATAATTTAGATTTGTTAACCTATGCGGGGGATTTGACAAAACATTGTGGTATTGAGTCAAAGCAAAACTACCAGTTTATAAAAGCTGATATTGCAGATAGAAAGGCGATCATTCCTCTTTTTGAGGAAGAAGATTTTGATTATGTAATTCATTTCGCTGCAGAAAGCCATGTTGATCGATCTATTACTGATCCGGAAATTTTTGTTCGCACAAACATACTGGGAACGCAAGTCTTGTTAGATGCTGCAAAACAAATTGGCGTCACTAAATTTATTCATGTATCAACTGATGAGGTATATGGCGAACTTGATTTTGATCCCAACACTTTTTTTACAGAGGATACTCCTTTACAGCCAAACAGCCCTTATAGTGCAAGTAAAGCATCTTCAGATTTGTTAGTACGTTCTTATCACGAAACGTTTGGGTTACCGGTAAATATAACCCGTTGTTCAAACAATTATGGACCGTACCATTTTCCCGAAAAATTGATTCCCCTTACCATATCCCGTGCATTAAACGATCAAAAGATACCTGTCTATGGTGATGGAAAGAATATACGTGATTGGCTGCATGTCATTGATCATTGCGCCGCAATTGATCTTGTAATGCATGAAGGTGGAAATGGTGAGGTATATAATGTAGGTGGTCATAATGAACGAACAAATTTGGAGGTTGTTAAAGCAATAATTAATACCTTAGGAAAATCTGAAGAGTTAATAGAATTTGTAGAGGATCGTTTGGGGCATGATAAACGTTATGCCATAGATCCCACCAAGTTGGAAAAACTCGGATGGAAGCCAACCTATAATTTTGAATCTGGAATAGCTCAAACCATCCAATGGTATTTGGAAAATAAAGAGTGGTGGGAACAAATTATCACTGGAGAATACCAACATTACTTTGAAAAGCAATATAGTCTATAAAGATTAATTCTAAATTTTATTTAAATGATTAATTCTCTTGACTCAGATTGAAGGAGTATCATATAAATGAAAATAACAGTAGCAGGGACCGGCTATGTAGGATTATCCAATGCTATACTATTGGCACAGCAAAATGAAGTTATAGCACTCGATATTCTTCAAGAAAAGGTAGATATGATCAATAATAGAAGGTCTCCAATTATCGATAATGAAATTGAAGAGTTTTTAGCAACAAAGGAGCTTAACATAACAGCTACGACTGATAATTATTTAGCATTTAAAGATGCCGAATATGTCATTATCTCTACACCAACCAATTATGATCCGGATAAAAATTATTTTAATACTAGAACAGTGGAAGCTGTTATTGCCAATGTATTGTCTATTAATCCTGATGCGGTGATGGTAATCAAATCTACTGTCCCAGTAGGATTTACAAAGCAAATAAGAGAGAAGTTTGAAACGGATAATATTATTTTCTCACCCGAGTTTCTAAGAGAAGGAAAAGCTTTGTATGATAATTTATATCCTTCCAGGGTCATTGTTGGGGAACAATCCGAAAGAGCAAAGGTATTTGCAGACCTTTTAGTGCAGGGAGCCATTAAGAAAGACATTCCTGTTTTATTTACAAATTCAACGGAAGCTGAAGCCATTAAGTTATTTGCCAACACATACTTGGCTATGAGAGTGGCCTTTTTTAATGAGCTAGATTCGTATGCGGAGATTAGAGGGCTGGATACAAAGCAAATTATTGAAGGTGTCGGGCTGGATCCCAGGATAGGCAACCATTATAATAACCCTTCTTTTGGATATGGCGGTTACTGTTTGCCGAAAGATACAAAACAGCTGTTGGCTAATTATGAAGATGTTCCGAACAATATTATGTCAGCCATTGTTGAAGCCAACAGAACACGCAAAGATCATATTGCGGATATGATCATTAAACGCCAGCCTAAAATTGTTGGCATTTACCGGCTGACCATGAAAACCGATTCCGATAACTTTAGACAGTCAGCGATCCAAGGGGTCATGAAGCGGATTAAGGGTAAGGGTATTGAAGTTGTCGTGTACGAGCCTGCACTTACCGAAGATCAATTTTATAACTCCAGGGTTATCAATGACTTTGAAGAATTTAAGAGGGTTTCTAATGTGATTGTTGCAAATCGCTTGTCCGATGACCTGAGAGATGTTAGGGAAAAGGTATATACGAGGGATTTGTTTAGCAGGGATTAATATTACAAATTAAAGTAAGATTATTTATTGAATTAAGGGGCGTGACCTCCATTGTGTTAAAGCGCTAAAGCGATTTCTCCGATTCCATGCAGACCGGCTGGGGATGTCCTGTCTTTGAAAGGTATTTGGGTAAGGGCGGAATGTTGGAGAAAATTGTCTAAGACTTCTATTTTTGTCATTCAAGGTGTCCTTTTTCACAAACCCCCTCTATATAAGAGATGAGATCAGCGGCCGATGCAAGGTTCAAGGTTGGCATGGTCAGCTGTTTAATATTTCAATAAGGGGGATATGACATGAGCAAGTTGTTGATTCAGGAGCATCCTTTGTTGATCATTCCGACGCTGGCCGTGAAGCTCGGATTGAATGAAGCGGTGGTGCTACAGCAAATGCATTATTGGCTGATGAAGAGCAGGCATACCCGGAACAAGCGCAAGTGGGTCTACAACACGTACAGGGAGTGGCAGGAGCAGCTTCCATTCTGGTCGGAGAGCACAGTAAAACGCACAATTAAGTCGCTGGAGAAGAAAGGTTTGGTCGTATCCGGCACGTTCAATCGGTCCAAGATGGATCAGACGAAATGGTACACGCTAGATTATGAAAAATTGGCAGAAATGGTTGCGGAAAATCAGATTGGGCTGACGCCTGTTCCAGATGATATGACGGACGGATCTTCCTGCCCGGAAGGAGAGGTCAGATTGACCAAACCAATACCAGAGACTACATCAAAGACTACAACAGAGAATATATATATTCCCCTTTTCAAGGTCGTTGATTATTTGAATGAGCAAACAGGTTCTTCCTATTATTGATTATCCACACGTATAGGAATGCCTAAATGTTTTCCTTGGGAAACATTCTCACTTGTAGTGATTAGAAATAGGGTGTATGGGGATAACGTAAGCATTTAGACTCTTTTATAAAGGAAAAGAATAACATATGACTCAACAACCTACAACCTTATATATTATTGGTAACGGTTTTGACTTGCTCCATGGAGTTAAGTCAAGCTATTTTTTGTTTAGGGAATATATCAGGAAGCGAGATAAAGCACTAAGCTTCGAAATGGATACTTATTTCGAATGTGAGAATTTCTGGGGTGATTTTGAAAATAACCTGGCTTTTCTTTCTCGTGAAATGGTCATGGAATCAGTGGATACAATGCTTGATACCTATATGGACACATTTGATGAAGATGATGATGACTTCTCTTATGCTGATTATTTTGCGGCTATTGAAATGGGGACTCAAGTCATTCCTGAGCTGCTCGATAATTTGCCTATGCGGTTTAAACAATGGATTAAAACATTATACCCTCAAGCTGGGATGAAAGAAGCCCTCGATATGCTATTTAACCATGATGCTTTGTATCTAAATTTTAATTATACGGAGTTTCTTGAAACGCTTTATGGAGTACCTAAAAATAATATCCTGTACATTCACGGTGATAGGAGAGATCAGAAAAAGAAATTGATTATAGGTCATGGCCGCGATCCAAGTAAGGATTTTGCTGACTGGTATGAAAGAAATAAAGGAGAGCGGCGATTCAACAGTTATCGCAGGGGTAGAAAAGGTAGGAGATACGGAAACGATAGTTTGACCTATCTTACTTATTTCAATAAGGACGAAGGTAAAGGTAATTGGAGAAATCCAATTCGCTACTATGCTGCAGACAATGCAGCAGGAACAATTGAAAGTTATTTTGAGAATTCTGCTAAGAATACGAAAGAAATAATAACTGACAACTTGGCATTCTTTCATTCGCTCAAAGGTATGAAAGAGATTGTCGTGATTGGGCATTCTTTATCGCCGGTTGATCACCCTTACTTTAGGAAAATTATCGAAGAAAATATAATGCCCGATAAGCTACATTGGAAAATCAGCTGGTACAGCGATGCTGATAAAGATAGGATTAGAAAATTTTCATCGATAATGGGAATAAATGAGCAGAATATCGAGATGTTTAATCTCAGGTAGGTCCGTTGTCATTCTTTTAAAATTTGTAGAGTTTTGTAGGATGATAGGCTACTTGAAAGTCATTGTTTAAATTACCCGCTAGGCTATAGGATTTGGCAGTTTAGCTCGAAGGCATTTGGTACTATATTGTTCTCACTGAGGAGCGGTTAAAGGTGCAGGATAGATTGAAGGAACATTTGCAATCTTAAGTGGTAGGCTCTTCATTGAAAGGTAGAGCGGTGAACAACTTTGCAAGAAGGGTGCTTTTGCAAAAACACCCTTCTCACATTGAGTAATATCCACCCTTTCCTTAATGCACAAACTCCTGCAAAAACGGATATTTCTCAACGAACTCTTTGAATGTCCCTTTGTCATGGATTAACTCATAGCTCCCTGTATAACAGGATGCATGGGTAATGGTATTGATAAAGTCTAACAATACAACGTCTGTCTCTTGAAAAACTTCTCTGCATTTTGGACAATGGATTTTTAACATTTAGATTCTCCTTACTTTACTGGAATTTAAAAAAGAGCAGTTCATTATAATATTCAATTTACAACTAATCAGTTCCTCTTTTAATATGAAGGATATCGCTTTCGATTTCTTTCATGAATTCGGATGGATCTAGTTCGAAAGCGGCTGCTAAAGAACTGATGGTACTAAGAAGCGGCTCTTGCTTGTTGGTTTCCAGTTTGTTTATCGTTTTTCTGTCAAAGTTTACTATACCATGCTAGATCTTCCTGGGAGAACTGGTTGCTCATTCCAGTCTCTTTAATGTGGGGCCGATATACATGAGTTTCCATTGATCTATGTGAATTCTCCTTTTTAAAGCCATTAGATACCAAGGAGAAAACTTGCAACACGGTGTGCAATGCCCAAAACTTTCCTAAGAGAAACTTTTATCTTTAGGGATTGAATAATGAAAGAAGGCATATAAAAGGAGTATTGGCGTTACTCAGTTAAGACGGAGTTTTTAAAGATGACATATCTCCTTGTTTTGTCGGCAATAGCGACATCAATGGAGTAAGAGCCTAACTGGAGGTGGAGTATTGACAACGTACGGTTTTGATTATTCAAAGGCCCTTTCGTTCTTTGATGAAGATAAAATGATCACCATGCAGCATGAAATTGAGAAAATACATCATTTACTGCACGACCCGATAGCAATGGAAAGCCAATACCTTGGCTGGGTAGGTCTACCGCAAAGAGAGCAGACGGAATTCCGGCAGATTCAAGAAGCTGCCGCCAGAATTAAAAATAATAGTGATGTTTTATTGGTGATTGGTGTTGGCGGGTCTTACCTAGGGGCTAGAGCAGCGATTGAAATGATTAATCATAGCTTCTATCATTCATTCGAGAACAGCTACCCCCATGTTATATTTGTCGGAAATAATTTCAGTTCGACATACATATCAGATGTGATGGACTTGCTTGAAGGAAAAGATTTTTCCATTAACGTGATTTCCAAGTCAGGTACGACGACAGAGCCGGCGATCGCCTTTCGGATATTCCGTAAGTTGCTTGAGGAACGCTACGGGAAGGAAGAAGCAAGAGTAAGAATATATGCAACAACTGACCGGGAAAAGGGAGCCTTGAAGGCTCTTGCAGATGAAGAAGGATATGAGACTTTTGTTGTCCCGGATGATATCGGAGGAAGATATTCGGTACTGACAGCTGTCGGCTTGCTGCCGATGGCAGTGAGCGGGATTGATATTGGGAGAGTCCTGGATGGAGCGAAACAAGCTTTCGAAGATATGAGTTCGCCTAATCTTAAGGACAATGCAGCGTATCAATATGCTGCGATCCGCAACATCCTGTACAACAAAGGAAAAACGATTGAAATGCTCGTCAACTATGAGCCGCGCATGAAATATTTTGCCGAGTGGTGGAAGCAACTGTTTGGGGAAAGTGAAGGAAAAGAAGGAAAAGGCATCTTCCCGGCTTCAGTCAAATTTTCCACAGACCTTCATTCCATGGGCCAATATATCCAGGATGGCAGAAGAGATTTATTTGAAACTGTTATCAAGGTGAAGGCGCCACGGCGAGACCTTGTCCTAGAGGCTGAAGAAAATGATTTGGATGGACTTAATTATCTGGCCGGCCAAACGCTTGATTATGTCAATACAAAAGCCTTTGAAGGTGCATTGATGGCCCATACGGATGGGGGCGTTCCGAATTTGGTGATTGAGGTCCCTTCAATGGATGCTCATGCTTTCGGGTATCTTGTGTACTTTTTCCAGAAAGCCTGTGCGATGAGCGGCTATTTATTGGGTGTGAACCCATTTGACCAGCCGGGCGTTGAGATGTATAAGAAAAACATGTTTGCTTTGCTTGGAAAGCCGGGGTATGAAGAGAGAAAAGCAGAGTTGGAACAGCGGCTCCATAAAGGTTTTAAGCAGACGGTGACGGAATAGGAGCTTGCTTTTTAAAACTCAAGTGAATGACTTGCGGCGTGTGATATGATGTAAATAGGAATATTGATAGTAGGGGTTTAGTTATTCAGCTCTTGTTTTTCAAGACTGGTGTTGGGAAAAATCTCTTCATTTAAAAATATGATCCAAAGTAGTTAAAATATGGTTGGAGGCTGTGAGGGTATGAGCCGAATCTAAGCGGATATGATCTGAGATTGCGCGATATGATCCGAAATAGCAGAAATATGATCCAGACTAGCGAAGATATGATCCATGGAAGATTATGATCCGAGACAAATGGCAAAGGAAAAATTGTAGGAGGGCTGAATAAAATGAAATGGCAAGAAGCCAGGGAACTATTTCCAAATCAATTTCTATTGGTTTCTATTCTTGATTATCACGAAGAAGGAGATAAGAAAATAGTCACCGAGGTAGCCCCGATACGAACCGTTTCTGATAAGAATGCAAACAAAGAGTTTTTTCAGGCCAAAGAAGGAACAATGGTTTATCATACATCTAACAAGGATTTTGTGATTCATATTCGAAGAGATCCATTAATAAAGGTGAGACGGCTTCAATGAAACTTTTATATGATGGACAACTTATTACGACAGCGCTTTTTGTTTCATTTCGCGGGAAATCTTTAAAAATTGAGGATGTAATAGTGGATACTGGTTCCTCCCATACCGTCATAAGCCCAGACGTTTTAGAATACATTGGAGTCTGTTATGAAAATGGCGATACGATCTATGAAGCTTATGGGATTGGAGGTACTGTTCCATTTTATACAAAAACAATGGATGAAGTACGAATTGATACATTTACAATAAAAGATTTTGAATTAGATGTACAATCATAATGGATTGTTAGGATTAGATATATTAAAAGGATATGGTTTTAAGATCGACCTGGAAAGGCTTGAATTATTTCCGCCAACAAAGTAAGGGCAGGATGGAACTGCAAAAGCCAAATCGTTCATACTTCAAACACTCAAGTGAAAATGACTTGGGTTTTATTTTTTATCGAAAGGATTTTATATATGGCATGGAGATCGAAATTGGATCATTGGTTAAAGACTTTGCCGGAAGGTGAACAACTAAGGGAAGAATTACATTCTCGTAAAGCCGATGAACAGTTTTTGGAAGACTGTTTTTACAAAGAGTTGGAATTCGGGACTGGTGGCATGCGCGGCGAGCTTGGACCCGGTACGAATCGAATGAATATTTTTACTGTAAGGAAGGCTGCTGCGGGGCTTGCGCGGTTTATCGTTGAGCAGGGCGAAGAAGCAATGAAGCGAGGCGTCGCCATTGCCTATGACTGCAGGCATATGTCCCCTGAATTCGCTTTGGAAGTGGCCAAGACGGTTGGACATTATGGGGTAAAGGCTTATTTATTTGATGAGCTGCGCCCAACACCGGTATTGTCATTTGCCGTCCGCTATTTGAGAGCTTATGCCGGAGTGGTCATCACTGCCAGTCACAATCCTCCTGAATATAACGGATTCAAGGTGTATGGGGAAGATGGGGGGCAGCTGCCACCTGAAGCTTCGGATGCATTGATAAAATATGTGCATGAGATAGAGGATGAACTGGCCATTGAGGTGGGGGATGAGCACCAACTGCTGAAGGAAGGCCTGCTCACATATATCGGTGACAAAGTGGACAGGGCTTATTTGGATGCTTTGATGTCCATCCAGCTGAATCGCGATGTGGTGGAGAAAACTGCGGATGATTTTTCAGTCGTATTCACCCCCTTGCATGGTACGGCCAACAAGCCGGTCAGAGCGGGTCTTGCCGCGTTTGGATTTAGCAATGTAACAGTTGTGGAGGAGCAGGAGCTCCCTGATGGCGATTTTTCAACTGTTTCTTCACCAAATCCGGAGGAGCATGCTGCCTTTGAGATAGCTATGCGGTATGGCAGGAAGCATGATGCGAATATTTTGCTGGCGACCGATCCGGACGCCGACCGGCTTGGTGTAGCGGTGAAAAATGATGCAGGCGAGTATGTTGTACTGACAGGCAACCAGACGGGAGCGTTGATGCTTCATTATTTGCTTGAGCAGAAAGCCGGAGACCTGCCGGAAAACGGAGTGGTCATCAAAACGATTGTAACGTCGGAATTTGGACGGGCGATTGCTTCTGCATTTGGAATGAAGACACTGGATACCCTGACTGGATTTAAATTCATTGGTGAAAAAATCAAGGAATTTGAACAAACAGGAGAACATACCTTCTTATTCGGATATGAAGAGAGCTATGGGTATCTGGTGGGTGACTTTGTCCGCGATAAGGATGCTGTGCAATCGGCAGTTTTTGCGGCGGAAGTGGCAGCATTTTATAAGAGCCGGGGCAAGTCTCTTTATGACGGGTTAATGGAACTTTATGAGCGATATGGATACTACCAGGAATCATTGCAGTCTTTGACATTGAAAGGGAAAGATGGGGCAGAGCAGATTGGCCGGATTTTAGAGGATTTCCGTGAAAACCCGCCTTCTAAGGTAAACGGTGTGATGGTTGTCGAAGCGGAGGACTATGCCAAAGGTGAGAGTTTGCATATTGATACTGGGATGAAAGCCCCTATCCATCTTCCAAAGTCCAATGTGCTAAAGTATAAGCTCGCTGATGGGTCCTGGTTCTGTGTAAGACCATCGGGCACTGAGCCGAAGTGTAAGTTTTACTTTGGGGTGAAAGGCGAGTCGATGGCTGACGCGCGAGAGAGGCTGAAGGCATTGGAAAATGCTGTGATGGGGCGAGTGAATGATTTTTTATCAGAAAAGTAAATGAGCAGACATTGGGGTGTCAAATCTTAAATCAAGAAGGAAAATGAATATGGGCAGAACAAAGAAAAAAAGAACTTGGTTAAAGGTTCTTCTTTTATTAATTCTAATTGGTATCGTCGGCACAGGGGCATACGGCTACTCCATCTATCATAACCTGCAAAAGACGGCGAAGGGTGTGCATACACCCCTTGACCGTGATCCGGTCGTCAAAAGGCCGTCTAAGCTTGATATGAAGAAAAAGGAACCTTTTTCCGTATTGATGCTTGGAGTTGACGAGAGGGAAGGAGACAAAGGCCGTTCGGACACGATGATCGTCATCACGGTTAATCCTGAGAAGAAATCAATGGACATGCTGAGCATACCCCGTGATACTCGTGTAGAGATTGTTGGAAAAGGGATTGACGATAAAATAAATCATGCCTATGCATTCGGCGGGATAGAAATGTCTATGAATACAGTTGAGAAATATCTTGATATTCCTATAGACTATTATATAAAAGTGAATATGGAAGGTTTTAAGGAAATTGTCGATGCTGTTGGCGGAATCACGGTCAATAATGATTTGGACTTTTCAGTGAGCGCCACGCATTTTCCGGAAGGAGAAATCTCCTTGAACGGTGAGGAAGCATTAAAGTACAGCCGTATGCGTAAAGAGGACCCTCGCGGTGACTTTGGCCGCCAAATGCGGCAGCGCCAAGTCATTCAAGGTGTCATCAAAAAAGGGGCAAACGTTTCTACCTTATGGAAATACGACGATATGCTTAAAGCTGTCGGCAACAATGTAGAGACAAACATTTCCTTTGATGAAATGAAGAGCATCCAGAAGAACTATGGTGAAGCCCGCAAGCATGTGGAACAGATACAAATTGATGGAAGCGGAACAAAGATTGACGGCATTTGGTATTATATCGTTCCTGAGGAAGAGCGTGCAAACATCCAAAACCGTTTGAAGGAGCATTTGGGGTTGGAATAGTAAGTTATCAAACTAAGCCAGGAATTTCCTTTGGGGAGGTCCTGGCTTAGTTCTTTATAATGGTTCATGTGAAAATATTCACATGGGTCATTTTAGATTAGCAGATACCTGACACCGCCTCGGATTTTGTCAAGAGGCCTTGTGTGAATTCATAGGAACAGGTGTTCCTTTC
Organism: Siminovitchia fortis; assembly: GCF_007681465.1. Lineage (NCBI taxonomy): Bacteria > Bacillati > Bacillota > Bacilli > Caryophanales > Bacillaceae > Siminovitchia > Siminovitchia fortis. The sequence goes on along the minus strand of NZ_VEKZ01000026.1, from coordinate 30,173 downwards.
TGTGCTATAATATAAAAAGTACAGGATAGGGAGGGAGAGTTATCATGGATCGAACGACCATTTTCATTAGTTCTGTTGCTCAAGATTCTCTTACGTCTATAAGACAGGCTGTATTTGAGGAAATTAAGAGAATTGGACATGAACCTATACGATTTGAAGATACTATGAGATATATACATGAAGATTCTATCCAAACCTGTTTAGAATATGTTTCAAGGTGCGACATTTTTCTTTTATTTATTGCTGATAAAGCAGGTACAATGGTGGCTGATGAAGGTAAAACGGTGACGCATCTTGAATTCCTGCGAGCTTATTCTGAAAAAAAGCGATTAATTGTCTATGTGTTTGATCATATACTCGATATGTATTTTCGGGAAATTCGACCTAAAATCAGAAAAGCTTTGGATAAGCATATAGAGGAATATGAAAAAGAACCTGAGTCTATGGTCAACTTTATAAATGAATGCATTGATGTACAATCTATAGCAGTAGACCCTTATATTTGGTACTTCTTATATGATGCGGACCAAAAGGGGATATACTTTGAAAGATGCTCTATCGGGGCAGACATTACATCAAATATAACTTCCTACCTTTCTTCCTTATTTAAAGAAAGTTTACAGTATTTGAATATTCGTTCCGAAATAGAACAGAGTCTTGAATATGTGAATGTTTATGGGGATTATTATGAGAAATCTCTTGAAATTATCAGTTTGTTTCATAAAGGCAAAATTGAAAATTGGAGAAGCTTTCTCGCCATCCTGCGTTCGCAAATGAGCGGTTTTAATATCCTTTCTTTGCGGACTAAGTACCAACAAGAATCAGTAGGTGCAATTATGGAATCTAATGCAGTCACCGTATATGAAAAAATCGGCGACCAAATGATCTGTAAAGAATATGATGGGATAGCAACACCTGATAATTTTCCCTTTGATGATTTAACTTCTTATGTTGTCCAGACTTATCGTGACAATGAGAATAATGAAAAACTGTATTATTCTTTGGAAAAAAAGACATGTTATTTTTTGTTTAAGGCAGGTTCATATGTTTTTTGTTTTCATCTCCCATTATTAGGGGTATGGGATCATTATAAACTTCAGACTTATCAAGAGCATATATTTAATGCTATACTTGAATCAAAGGGCTACACATATTGTTACCTTGTGAAAACATTATTTGGAGGTCTGGTAAATGAGTAATAAAGAAAATGTTATTTTAATTGCCTCCGCCCCAAAGGGATATGGAAAGAAAGTCGTCACCAATCGAATGAATCAAATGAAGCAGGACCGCGCCAATTTAAAAAATAAACTTGCGCATATTAAAAGTTTATCACGAAATATTAAATAAACATCCCAAAAAATTGCCCCCTTTACTTTCCTGTAAAGTGGGTTTTTGCATGCTGAGGAGATTTCCGAAAGGTTATCCATACGACGATATGCTTGATGCCATTGGCAACAATGTAGAGACCAACATTTCCTTTGATGAAATGAAGAGCATCCAGAAGAACTACGCAGAGGCCTGCCATCATGTCGAACAGATACAAATAGATGGAAGCGGAACAAAGATTGATGGCATTTGGTATTATATCGTTCCTGAAGAGGAGCGTGCAAACATCCGAAACCGTTTGAAGAAGCATTTGGGGTTGGACTAGTAAGTTTTCAAACTAAGCCAGGAACTTCCTTTGGGAAGGTCCTGGCTTAGTTCTTTATATCGGTTCATGTGAAAAATTTCACATGAGTTATTTTAGATTAGTTGATGCCTGACACCTAAAGATATAAGCCGAAGAATCGGATATATGGTCCAAAGTTCTAGAAAAACTGAACCTTCTAGAATATATGCGATTCGTTCATGTAACTTTCATATTCTTGACAGTATATCCACCTATGGGTCCATGCTCTTTTTAAAAACATCGCTCTTGGTATACCTTAACCTCGAATAATCGGAAATCCCCCTGTGACCTACTCCTGGCATCCGTTAAGAAGCGCTTGGCAAGCCAATGAGTGTGCTTTCACGCAATATCATAGTGATTTGTATCCAATATGATCAAAAAGCACTTGATTATGTCATTAATAATCAAGTGCTTTTTATGTACCATTATTGTTATTATTATGCTCTTCTTTTATAAACTTCCAATAACGGTTCAACCGATTAACATTAAAATTAGGTTGTTGTCCGATCTCCTCTAAAAAAGATGACTTCTTCATTTCTTTAACCGCGAGCCATTCCGATTCTGTTAATGTTACATCTTCTGAAAAAGAATAATAAACCGGATGATTCGGCGTATTGATGATGCCAAGTAAATAGTCAACGGACACTTGGTAAAATTGGGCAATTTTATAAAGAGTCTCTAATGAAGGTTCATTCCGACCTTGTTCATAATAACCATAAGCACTAGTTGTTACATTAAGCTTTTTTGCAATCTCTTCTTGCTTGTATCCGTGTTCAATACGTAAATCTTTTAAACGCTCTTTAAAAATGTCCATGGCAATCCCCCTAGCTACAAGAAAATTATACAGCCAGGATAGAATTATGTGCCTAAATACAACTAAATGTCTAAATAATGTTTACAAACAACAATTTGTTGTATATACTGAATGAAACATGCAAATTTTTCTTAGTGGTTCCCAGAATTTTATTGGGATTTCACTTTCGGTAGGTGAATAGATTATCACTTGGGATAATAGATAATATCTCTTACTACTAGCTGTTTATCAATACTATCAGTGAGGTGAAAAAGGCTTTTAAACAAATGAAAGCGGATACGTAGAGATTAATATTTGTCGCCATTATGCAATGGATTTTTGTTTGGAGAGTTTTTTAATCAATGTGAAGTCTGTGTGGCATCATCTAGAATTCTTATCATGAATCAATATATCAGGAAGTTGTAGATTGCCTAAAAGAAAAAGCAAAACATATTAAGGTAGGAGGCCTTTGTCGAGTATAAACATCTTAATACTGTCAATTGATTGTCATCTTCAAATAGTTATTTAATAAAAATTCAGAAAAATTAATCTAAATATACGTTACCAATAAGTCGCAAAATATTAAAAATATAATTATTAGAAAAACAATACATTGAATGGCAGTATTCCAGGAGGTGAAATAAGAACATGCGAAAAAGGGATCCCCCTGAAATAAAAAAGAATGGTCCATAATTAGCTTTAATATTTTTATTATTACACTTAGGAGGCTTAGTTTTATGAGCAGAAAAATAGAAATAGAATTCCCTGATACAGAGATAAAAGTCCTGGCTACTTTATTGGATAATGATGAACCGGAATTATGTGATATGTTTTGGGATAGGTTGGAAACACCACAAAAAATGGCATGCGGGAATACATGGTCTACGGGTGATCTTTATGTTGCCGCTGCACGTCCTCCAAAGGAGCCTGTAAGTATCGGTTCGCAGGCTAACCCAATTGGAAGAAATCAGATTCCTCTTTGTGACCTAGAACCTGGAACTTTGGTTTACACAGGCCTAGAGGTTTGGGTTGCATATGGCAACAGTATAACGGAACCATTGGTACCTTCCGGTGCCGCAGTGGCTAAAGTTGATGAAGAATATTTAGATGATTTCTATAAAGCTGGAAGAAGTGTGTGGGAATCTAACTCAACACACCGTTTGGTTACTATGACAGTCAAAAGGAAGGTGGAGCAATATGTCTAAACATTGGAAGGAAGTAAAAGCAGAAATTGAACGTGAAATTGACCATATTTTTTGGGAGGAACCGGAAGAAGTAAAGATGAGCCGGTTAGGCATATTCCCTAGTGGAGCAGGCACGGATGGACAAGTTTTGGGGAATTTATTTTTCCTCGTCTGTGATACTCAGGCAATGGGCTGGTGGACTGTTGAGCCAGCAATACACTCAGCAATTGAAGATAAGGATTTTTCATTAGAACATTGTAAAAAAATGTGGAAGTATATGACGGTCCATATGGCTGCTCTGATGGGGGAAGTAATGGAACCGAATTGTCCAGCCCCATGGCTTAACTTACCAAAGTTATGGAAGTTTTGCCAAGACATTGTGGACTCGTTCGATACAGTAACAACTAAGGAAGAGTTTAAAAGTATAATTTGGAGTTGGGGAAACTATGTGAATTGCTTAAATCGGTGGTTTATGCTTATTTTCCCTATGGAACTTGGAAAAGCTTTTCCACGGGTAGAGCAGGATACAATTAAGGAGATGGCTCAATTATCCAATTTATTTACTAATGTGGCGGAAACTAGTATTTAAAAATTCATATTCTGTGGCAACCTCATCTAAATAAAAAAGTGGGGAAGCCACAGTCCTATTAAAGAAAAGGTAGTTTTAGAAAGCAGGACCTCCGCATGGTTACATTAATAGGATTAAAAATAAGGCTTTGGAAAAAGGGGTACTAATTCAACCAAATTGTTAAACACTGTTAATTTCTAAATTTGATTTATTTTAACTGAACATTGGTAATATTTGTGAAAATCAGTAAATATGCAGAAGAAGAGTCGAGTTTATTTGGGACCCAAATAGTTGTTATTTCCACTGTCACATCAATTTTTGAAGGGGAGGTATTTATTATGGAAACGGAAATACGTAAGCCTACTTTTTTGCAATCAATAATAGTGCTAGTAATTGTTCTCCTTATTGTTCTAGTCAGTGTAGTAGTGTTTAAAACTGATCCTCATATTCCGCTTTTTTTTGCATGTGCCGTTTGTGTGATTTTTGCGAAAACACTTAAGTTCAAATGGCAAGAGATTGAAAATACTCTTTTTGAGGGACTCAGGATTGGCCTTCTCCCTATATTAATCATGCTTCTCATCGGAATGACAATAGGGGCATGGATTGCTAGTGGTACTGTACCATATATAATTTATTTAGGCCTAAATTTTATTTCAGCAGAATGGTTTTTACCTGCTACACTGTTAAGTTGTATCTTAATGTCTGTATGTACAGGGAGTTCTTGGACAACTTTGGGGACAATTGGAATAGCTTCTATGGGAATAGGATTAGGATTAGGAATTGATCCAGGTTTAACAGCTGGCGCGGTAATTAGTGGTGCATACTTTGGTGATAAAATATCTCCTATGTCTGATGCTACAAATTTTGCTGCCACAGTTGCAGGGACAACACTATTTGAACATATTAACTCTACAATCTTTACTATTCTACCTGCTACTATAATTTCACTAATTTTATTTACTGTGTTTGGATTAAAGGATAATAGCGGCACTTTTGATCAAGGCACTATCACTCAAATGTCAAGTACACTAGAAGGCATGTTTTATTTTAATCCGGTATTGTTACTACCTCCACTTTTTTTGGTAGTAGTGGTTTTAAAAAAAATACCGGCTTTAGTAGGAATGAGCATTTCTGTATTTGCTGGCGGAGTATTTGCGATTGTTTTTCAAGGAGCTAATATCCCAGATATCATTAATTATTTGCACTATGGATATGTAGGTAATTCGGGTGTTGAGGTTATTGATGAACTAGTATCTAAAGGCGGCATGGAGTCCATGCTATGGACAATATCGCTAATATTAATAGCTTTGCCTTTAGGTGGACTATTGAATAAGATCGGGGTTCTTGAGGTAATTTTGTCAAAAATAACCGAGCTTAAATCTAGATTTAGCCTTATTATGGCCACTTTACTTACAAACGCTTCTCTTAATTTCGTGGTAGGAGATTCCTTCTTTGCCGCGTTATTAACAGCAAAAACATACACATCTGCTTATGATAAGAATAATATAGACCGAAAGGTATTGTCTAGAAGTATAGAAGACGGTGGGATGTTTGCATGGCCAACTGTTCCATGGGGTGTAAACGCGATTTTTATAGTATCTACATTAGGGGTAAGCGTATCAGCATATCTACCTTATTATTTCTTGGGGATGTTTACTCCAATTATATCAATGATATTAGCAATTACAGGAATTGGTGTGTTTTATACAGACAGAAATAATCAAAAGACAGATGAAGCTTTTACAGATCGGACAGGATAAATAATTTTCGCAACTGAATACTAGAGCTTCATAAATTGTACCTAGAAAAGGGATAAAAAAGAAAAGCATCATGGTAACTTATTACGGCCAGTCGCACAACATTCCTCCGGTTGAGGCTCTAAGCAATTTGAAATGTTACATTAGGGAATTCATGAGGTGAAATTGAGCGGATGATTAAAGATAACCCGCAACTCTGGTTAACGTGATAAGCAATTTTGTGTACTAATGCTTATTTATCCCATATTCGGCACCCGAAAGGCAGGCTGCTGCTCTTTTTCATGGTGCCTGTTTTTAAATTCGAGCCTATATTCCTTTTTTATATTCAAACGACTTATTATCTCTTTAATCAATCTTTTTCAACAGGCTTTGATCGCTCCAGTATCCTGCGAAAGTTAAAGTACCGTTTTTGCTGCTTTTTTCGTCACATAGATGGACGTATCCTATCCTTCCAGTTCAAGGATCCGTTTCGTTTGTTCCCCCAATAATTTCAGGTAGAAAGCGAATGAACTTCCCTGATTTTGCATATATTGTGCAACTAGCGAATGCCTATTACAGTTCTTCATAATAGGGACCCTATATGTCCAAGGGTCACCTACAAATACTCTTGGGATGGAAAATTATGGAAAACCAAACAATTTAGCTCCATTATTTGCCATCCTTCAATCATAGACAGGCTTGTTGACAGTCGTGCCCAAATAAAAACAATCAGGTGCTGCTTGTAAATTATTTAAGGCTTGCCGTCTTAGTTAATGTTGTAATCGATATATCTTGCTTTTCATTACGGAATAACCCGGCATAACTTAGTGCCCCAATAAACGGAAATAAAACTAAGAAAAGCAAGGCAATATTATAGTTTCCTCCGGTACTGTCCACTATATACCCCATGATGGTTGTTACAAATCCGCCTACAATATTCAGCACTCCCATAATTCCAGCAGCTTTACCTGTATCTTTTGGGTTAGAATATTTAACAATTAAAAGCTGGCTTACGAGCAACTGACTGGCAACACATGCCAATGCAATCCCAAGCATGACCGCAGCAATGATCGCATTTGATATTAATGAAGTGGTTAATATAGAGCATCCGCATATTACAAAAATAATCGCTCCGATTAATGCAGGGCGGCGTGTTTTATCTATTATGATTCCACATATAAATACAGCGACGATTGCCATAATCCATGACAAGGAGGTTAACGATCCCATTTCGGATGGGGAAAATCCACGGGCTTTTTCTAAATAGGTTGGCATCCAAAAGCTGATTCCATAAAACAATACTGTAATCATCAAAAAGGCAAGGCATACCAGCCAATAGCGTTTATCTTTTAGAAAATTACCTTTCGTTTTAAATTCTTTTGCCTTTGCTGCTTTTCCGCTTTCTATATATTCCAGCTCTAAACTGTTAACGGCATAGTGCTGTGCGGGTGTATCGCGTGTAAGGAAGATGATAAGAGGCAGGTTAATAAATAAGGAAAACCCAGCCAAAGCAAAGAAAGAGATTTCCCAACTTGATATAGAAATAAGCCATACAAGCATGGGAATTCCTAATGCAGGACCGAGATATTGACCGTATACCCAAGTGGACTGTGCTTTCCCTAATTCTTTTGGATGAAACCACTGCGCAATAAATTTATTTGTCATAGGGAACATGATTCCTTCCCCTAAGCCTAAAATGACCCTCGAAGCGATTAATGAACCATAACTTCCTGCCAATCCTCCCATAACTAAGCTAACGGTCCAAATAATCAATCCTATGATGGCTGTGAATCGCGGTCCAATCCGATCTACAACATAGCCCCAAAAAGCACTCGAAAGTCCATATAAAACCGTAAAGCCCGTCATTAAAAGGCCAATCTCGGTTGATTTCCCATTTAACCCCATACTTTGTAAAAAGTCATCGTTTGTTACAATGACCGAGATGCCGACCTTATCCAAATTTCCAACTGCCCATAGGAAAAAAATAGAGGGTGCTAAAAAGAACCACCTTGTTCGAGAACGTTTCATAATTCCTCTCTCCTTTGCAAAATAAGTAAAGAATAGGAATAACAACTTCCCATAAATGGATATTATTCCATCATCTTTTGACACGGAGAGAGAACCATAAATAGAACCTCAACGTACGATATCTGAATTTTTAACTTATTGAGATAATAGCATGGCAACTGAGAGTTTTCAACTAGTGGGTAAAGCGAAAAAGTAAAGACCCTTCTCGTTCTGCTTGTGTGCTATTTATTAAACAAGTTTTCAATGAAAATAGATAGGATTTTTGGTTATTTGACCGAGACATTTCAAGTATAGTTCACGATCAAAGAAGCCAGATATTCCAGGAATCTAGCTCTGCCGAAGAGCCTACCATGATCGCCACCATGTCAACTATATAGTGGATTATTATATTGTGCATTGTTTTTTTGTTTAATGTTGCATTGCACTGCACAGGTGTTTCGTAACAGGAATATGTGTAGATGGAACTTCCCATGTTTCTATTCAAAGGGCCGCCCTGTGCTATAATGGCGGAAAAGATATAAAAAACGCGGGAGTTGAATTCACAATGCTTATCCGATGTACGAAGAAGCTGCAGGATCAGTTGAAAATCAAGCCTGCCGGAGCTGAAGAGGCAGATCCGTTCTACTCCTGGCACGCGAATGTTCTTTTTATTGAGCGTAGAAAGACTGTTGTTCTGGTAAATGATAAAAATCGATATACTATCGTTTTGTATGGATTGAAAGCGAAAGATTTTGCCAAATTAGAGGAGCACATAATAGCTGCAATCCGCGCAACGTTTAAGGCAGACGGAATCAAAGAGGATGTGATTGAAAAGTATCTTGAGAAAGCTGGGGCTGTCAACTTTGCCAAGACAAAGGACCGGGCGTCTGTCGCACGGATGAACAAGAGCTGTGATAATGTGCAGTTTTTTGGTAGGGAGCTCCACCCTGAGGTTCTCTACAATACGGAAGTGAGTATGCGGATCAGCCGTTCTTTAGTAGGAAGCGGTAATGGTGACTACTCCTGTCCTAACGAGGAGTTATTTAATGACTTAGAGAAACTTGCTGGGGAAACTATTTTTCAATCAGAGGCAGCCGTTCTTAAGGTTAAGCTAGAGTTGGAGGGCCATCAAGTATGGCGAAGGCTGGTTGTACCGTTGAATTATACGTTTACCAAGCTGCATGAAATCTTGCAAATAGCTTTTAACTGGAAGGGATACCACCTCCATGAGTTTTATATTTATGATGATACAGAATCGATGAGGAGGCCGGTTGTGAATCTCGTCAGTGATGAGGAGGCTTTTGCTTACCCGGATGATATAGCGATGAAGCATGAGAAAGGTGTGAAACTGTCAGAGTACATCCCCTCCCATAGGTATTTAAAGTATATCTATGACTTTGGCGATGATTGGAGTCATAGTATTTTGGTGGAAGAAGTGATTGATAATTACGATAGGAATGTCCCCGTCTGCCTAGAAGGGGAAGGGAATGCGCCGCCGGAAGATTGTGGCGGTGAGAGCGGCTACGATGAATTCCTGGAAATAATGGCGGATGAACAGCATCCGGACCATGAGAGCATGTCCCAGTGGGGACGCGTGCAGGGCTATCGAAATTTTGACCTTTCGGTGATTAATCGGAGACTAAATTATTTGTGAGATAAGTTTTTGAGCGTTTGATTTCTAGTCTGCCGGTTTTGATATAGTGCTCGCGCAGTGACCTTGTCAGGTATTACAAGTGAATTGATCTCGGCATTGGAACTCCTTTTTAAGGGAGTTTCTTTTTCCGCAGACATAGCTTGAAAATACGCTTAACTTATTTTCAAATCGGAAATAAAGTGATCAAAACAGTAAACTATTTCAGGTTTATCATTTTGTAAAATTTGAAATCTGTGAAATAATGTGCTGATTTACAATCATAATAAATAAAGGTCAAAGGAATACACTAATACTGCAAAAGAATAACTATTGAAAGTTTGAAAGGGTTATGTTAAATTTGACAAAAAGGGAGGTGGCATAGTGGATAGAAAAAAAATTGAGCAAGTAGTAAATGATCTATTCTTTAGTAAAGAAGCTGCGGAATACTTAGGTATTAGCAGTCAACGTTTAAATCAACTCGTTCATGGAGGTCAGGTAAAGCCTATTAAAAAGACACCGGCGGGGTCACTATTTTTAAGACAGGATTTAGATGAACGTAAAAGAAATTTAAAAACAATTGCACCAGAGCTGGCAAAGGATAATCAGCACCAGAAAATGGACTTAAATACACCTTTTTTGTATGAAGTAATGAACTACTATACGATTCAGTCTTTCTATAATTATTCTGACAAGAAGACAGAACCAGTTTTTAAAGAACTATCGGAAATAATAGATATGCAACAAGAGTTCATGCAGATTGTGCAGAAGCTCAGTGAAGCATTAAGTATAGATAAATCAAAATTACAAAAAGCTTATAAGAAAGTTGAAAAGGGCTTCCAATCTTTAAATAAAGAGGACATGATCATCAAGAAGGGGATGAATGACTACCCCAAATTATTAGCTTTAACAAAAGAAGCACCTCCATATTTATTTCTTCGAGGCAATATTCATTTATTGAAGGAGAAAATCGTCTCGGTTGTAGGTAGTCGTGGAGCTTCAGAAGATGGGCTCAAAAAAGCGAACCGGTTGGCACGTCATTTAGGGAATGCAGGTATTGTGGTGGCTTCAGGGTTGGCCAGAGGGATTGACACAGCTGCACATAAAGCGGCAATTGAAAACCAATTTCCAACCATTGCTGTTTTAGGTACACCCATTACAAGAGCATATCCAAAGGAAAACGAGAAGTTGCAGCAAGTGATAAGTCGATATGGATTGGTTGTATCACAATTCCCGCCATCGAGCCAAGTGCAACGGTGGTTTTTCCCGATGCGAAACGCAGTAATGAGTGGTATTTCGCTTGCTACAGCGATCGTGGAAGCTGGTGAAACCAGTGGTGCTTTAAAACAAGCTGATTATGCTCTAAAACAGAAGAGACTAGTGTTTATTCCTCAGAGTGCTTTAGATAATGAGAATATTACATGGCCAAAGAAATACATCGAGCGAGAAGGTGCAGCAAAATTCACAAAAATTGAAGACCTATTTGCTGCCCTTGAGAAAGCCAAAATTATACCGGTTGCTGAGAAAGAACAGATGAGTTTACTTGATGAAGGGATGGAAAAGGTCTATGTTCGTCAGTTCAAATAGGTTGAATGGGCTGGTTATTGATCTAGATTCATTCCCGGAAGATTTTGATGATCACTGGACTCAAGTTGCCTCATCTGTGTCCATCCTGTTTTTAAGCCAAAGCGAACAAAGACTTACGGCTATTGAGCGAATAAGTTCAGTTTTTTTAACGCATAATGGAACATTCAGTGGCTTTTTAACAAAACGGAAAAGCCTTGTAGAAGTGCACAATTTATTAGGAATGGAATCTTATGAAGTAGCAGTGCTTTCCCGAAATCTCGATGTTCTAAAGTATATTCAAGGAATGAATGTCTCGACCGTTTACTTCTTTCGAGACAATTTTATTAAATATGAAGAGGTTGGAAACCTGCCTGATTTTTTAGTTGGGTCGATTGCAGAAATAAATCAAATTATTAATGGCGATTTAAAGGGGTATTTTTCAGAAGCTGCTGCAATTATCTATAATGGGAGTCAGCAGGAATTCAAACAAGGCCTTGTTATTGTTACGGATAAAGAGTATGAGGGAAGAACAACTACCATTGTGAGTGGGGGAAGATATTTCTCAACTATTGATATTCGCTATCCGATTCATCAACTTTCACAACGTATCATAAGAAATAAGGATTACCCCGATTCACAGGTTACATTATTTTCATCCATTTATAACGATTTGGTTCGCTTCATAGAAGAGCAGTTGGAACAAGTTGATATTTTGACTCGCATTCCACCAAGGCCATCGCAACAAAATGACCGTATGATCGAATGTGTCAATTATATATGTAGTCAAAAAGCTCATATACAAAACGCAACTAGGTTACTGACTTGTTCAAGAGATTATCAGAGTCAGAAGTCTTTAAATCAGGAGCAGAGGTTATCGAATATACAAGGTGTTTTCGAAGTGACCGGAAGTTTTGAAGGAAGGCATGTTGTGATTCTGGATGATGTAATTTCCACTGGTTCAACAGCATTAGAAGCAGCTAAGGAGTTTTATGAAGCCGGGGCAATGAGAGTGACCATTTTAGTTCTAGCAATCAATCAGTTTAGGAATTCTATGATTACAAATCCTTTAAAATGTCAATGTGGCAACGAATTAAAAATGCGTTTTAATAGAAATAATAATTCTGCCTTTTTTGGTTGCAGTAATTATCGTGTTTGTAATAATAGGCCTTTAGATTTTGTGGCAGGCGTGAAAGCATATAATCATTTAAATAAAGTAGATTTAAATAGTGAAGAATTTGAAGATACAGAATGGTTTTAATTTAGTATTTGAATTTCTGAATGCAATACGAGATGGAAAGATCCCAAAAAGATTAGATGAAGCAGATCTAGTCTTTTTTTATTTTATGCATGAATTTATTGATGGGCACGATCAAAAGGCAAAATTGAAAATTGGAGAAGCTTTCTCGCCATCCTGCGTTCGCAAATGAGTGGTTTTAATATCCTTTTTTTGCGGACTAAGTAGCAACAAGATCAGTAGGTGCAATTATGGAATCTAGTGCAGTCACCGTATATAAAAAATCGGCGACCAAATGATCTGTAAAGAATATGGTGGGATAGCAACACCTGATAATTTTCCCTTTGATGATTTGACTTCTTATGTTGTCCAGACTTATCGTGATAATGAGAATAATGAAAAACTGTATTATTCGTTGGAAAAAAGACATGTTATTTTTTGTTTAAGGCAGGTTCATATATTTTTGTTTTTATCTCCCATTATTAGGGATATGGGATCATTATAAACTTCAGACTTATCAAGAGCATATATTTAATGCGATACTTGAATCAAAGGGCTACACATATTGTTACCTTGTGAAAACATTTTTTTGGAGGTCTGGTAATTGAGTAATAAAGAAGATGTTATTTTAATTGCCTCCGCTCCAAAGGGATATGGAAAAAAAGTCGTCACCAATCGAATGAACCAAATGAAGCAGGACCGCGCCAATTTAAAAAATAAACTGGCACATATTAAAAGTTTATCACGAAATATTAAATAAACAGCCAAAAAATTGACCCCTTTATTTTCCTGTAAAGTGGGTTTTTGCAGCTGGGGAGATTTCCGAAAGGTTATCCATACGATGATATGCTTGATGCCATCGGCAACAATGTAGAGACCAACATTTCCTTTGATGAAATGAAAAGCATCCAGAAGAATTACACTGAGGCTCGCCATCATGTCGAACAAATACAAATCGATAAAGCGGCACAAAGATTGATGGAACTTGGTATTATATCGTTCCTGAGGAGGAGCGGATTAATATCCAAAACCGTTTGAAGGAGCATTTGGAGCTTTAAGGAGAATGGATTGTCTAAAAAGTTCCCAAAATAAATCAGGCGAGGAAAATTGAAACTCGCCTGATTTTGCATTTAAGGATAAACACCGCTTTGTCATACATTTTTTTGTATACAGCATTATAGTCAAGATATATTCTTTGCATTATTTTTACCAACATGTTGGAGAATTATGGATATCTTTAACGTTAGATAATTGGAGAATCAGGCTGTCGGATCCATTCATGCCATGAACCAATATAGTTTCTTATGTTTTGAAATCCTGCCCATTTTAAAGCTAATGCTGTATTTGCTGATCTCGCCCCGAGATGGCAATAAATAATCACATCACTATTTGGAAAGATACCTTTTTCTCCGGCAATCTGAATAATATTTTCCCTTGGCAAAAATTTACCCGATTTATCTATAAGCATTTCCCAGTTTAAATGAACAGCCCCTGGAATCCTTCCTTTTACATCGCAACATTTATCAACCGCTAATCCTTTATACTCTTCCAAACTTCTTGAATCAATAATCACCGTTTCCCTTTTGCCAATACTTTGAATAACATCCTCATAAGTCGCAAGGAGATTATAACAAGGATTTATCGGAAAAAAGCCTTCCTTTTTGATAGGGTAAAATTCATCTGAATCCGTCTTACCACCTGCATTTTTCCATGAATGTAATCCCCCGTTGAGAACGCTGCCACCTTTACCGCCTACAAAGTTAAAAAACCATAATGCTCTAGCAGAACGCATACCGGTATTTTCCTCATAAAAAGCGACTCTTTTGTTACAAAATGGTACTAATGGGGCGAAAGCTTCTTGTAAATAGTTTTGTAGTTTTATGATACCTTTGGGGGATGTTGATTCCAAAATAAAATCATAAACATTTATAGAAAGAGATCCAGGGATACGCTCTTTTAAGTATTGTTCCAAAGGTCTAGTATCAACCAATATGAATTGATCCTGATTTTCTAATATTTCTGTAGCTTCTATCAGCAAAGGAGCCACTCCGTTCATATGGTTATTCCATACCTAAAAACTGCCGTAGCATTTGGCCTCCACTCCATGTTGCAAGACCGGTAATCATCCCCAATTTATTGGTAACCATTAATAGACCAACCATTACAATTAATGTTCCGCCAAATTGTTGTATACGGCTGAAATGATTTCCCATTCGGCTAAACAAAAGGTGCAATGGTTCTGCAAACAGAAATGCAATAAGAAACATTATGCCAAACCCTAAGGAATAGGCAAGCATATGTAGGATATTTCCTATCAAACTGCCATTTACTGTTATAAATAGAAGAACACTGCCTAAGAAAATATTGCCCCATCCTGGTGCAATGACCATTCCTGTTACAAAAGATCGTAAAAAACCTGGTTTAATAGATTTAGTTGCAGCTATTTCCACATTTGCTTTATTTGATATATTTAATTTTAAAATTTTCATTTGAAGCAAACCTAAAATGATTAAAACGACTCCGGCAAGGACTTTTACTATGTCCAGGACAGAAGAAACAGCTTCCCCTATCCATGATGCAATGATTCCTAGTATCACCATCGTAAACGCAAATCCTAATATGAAATAAACAGCATTTAACAACAACTTTTTTCTAATACCTTTTTGATCCGTAGCCGAACCGGCCACTTCCCCACTCAGAAAACCTAAAATAGCAGGGAGCATTGGCAATAGTCAAGGCGCGCAAAAGGCTAATGATCCCACGCCAAATGTTAAAAGTAATGATAACTCATCCATATTCTCCTACCTCCCTATAGTTGTATTCACTGATATTTCATGATCACAATATTAAGAAAGTCTTATACTTTATATAAGTTATTCTTATAATAAAGGCAAAGTTTGGTAATCATGATTATAATGTAATTATAATATTGTTTTTTAAAAATCAATAATATATGGAAAATTTCATTAATGCTATTCATGGGGGCTTGGGGTTGATTTTGTGAATTGGGAAAACAAAAGACAGCTCTCTCGGTAAATGGATGAAGCTGTCTTCATTAGTTTGCAGCGAAAAACAATATATGTTTTTCACAAAAAAGGATACTGTTTAAAAACCTGCTGATTCAATTTTTCTGAAATTCTGCATGTGCATTCATTAAAGAGCTTAATGATAAGCTCCCTGAACTCCTTATCAGACAGGATTCCATGTTCGAAACAGCTTGATAATATCCCAATTGTACCTGTGTACTCAATGTTATATTCGTCACACGTTTCCTTAATTCTTCTTTCATTGGAGGTGCAAAGCACCGCTTGTTCAAAGGCTATGACAATAACTTCAACGTCGTAATCGGAAAGCTTCCTTTTTGAAGTAGAAATTTCAAGGAATAAACCAGAGTTTGATGTGGTAATTCCTTGGCACTTGTTGGTAAACTTTGTGGCGTTTGGTGGTAAAAACTATGTCATTGGTGGTACATTTCATTGGCGGTAATCACCAACGGGGAAGTATATCCTTTTTTGAAGCTCATTCACAGAACATTTAATTACTTCAACTGTATTCCAGGGAATTGCTATTTTGGCAGTACAGCTAAGCTTTGGTCAACTTTAAATTTAAAATAATAGCATTTAAAATAATAAGGTCCTTTTTGAACATCCTCTGTAAAGTGATATGGCCCGTTTTTTTTGCCTGGAAGTTGTTAAACGCCTTGGATGGGGCCATGTTATAATAGAAGATGCATATACCATGGATAGAGGGTGGACTTTATGGAAATTTCCACAGACCTGGCGCAAACGATTGTAACTGAAATGAAGGAAATTATTGGGCAGAATATTAACTATATTAATACGGATGGTTTTATTATTGCCAGTACAAACGAGGAACGAATTGGTACTTTACATGAAGGTGGAAAAAAAGTAATTGAAACAAAAAGAGATTTGGTTATTGAATATGATGGTGAATTTTCCGGTGCAAAAAAAGGGATTAACTTGCCTGTATATTTTGAAAGTAAAATAGTTGGGGTTATCGGCATTACGGGTAAACGGGAAGAAGTTGAGGGATATGGAAAGATTATTAAGCGTATGACCGAGTTATTGATCAAAGATGCGTATGCAAACAGGGTAATCAGCCAACAAAAGGAAACCCAGCGTATGATAGTGGAACAGCTTCTTACATTGACAAGTGATGAAGAGAGGCATGAATTATTTAAACGGCTTAACATATCTAATGTAGATACCAGTTTGCCAAGGATGGCAGTGGTGGCTAAAATAGATGATGATCGTATCAGAATGGATAGAACAGAGCAGATTTTCCAAATATTCAATGAGAGACTAGTCAAGTATTTTGATAATTTTATTGCTCAAATTAATAACAATATTGTCATACTACTTCGAGAACTGTCCCAAGAAGAATTGAATCAGATATTGTTCGATATTATAAATGAAGTAAAAAATAAGTTGAATCTAAATATAAAGGTTGGTGTAGGGACAGCAGTGCGAGATATATTACATGTGAAAAAATCATATGAAGAGGCTTGCATTGCTCAAAGTTGGGCAATCGTATCAAAAGATAAGAATACTATGTATTATAATGACTTGGGGATCGAGTTAATCCTTGAAGAGGTTTCGAAAAAAACTTCCGATAAATTTATCCATAAAGTGATCGGCTCCTTGGAACATAAAGATATAAAGGAGTACGAAGAAATAATTTCTTTATTTGATAAGTACAATGGTTCAATAAAAAGAATATCGGAGTTGCTTTTTATTCACAAAAACACATTGCAATACAAGTTGAATCGGTTGTATGAAAAGACGGGTTATGACATGAGAAATTACCGGGATCTTTTAATGCTGAAAATCGCATTTTTGTTATATAAAAGCCGTAAATGAAAGAAGAGAAATTTGTTACAGGTAACAAATTTCTCTTCTTTCATTTATTAAAAAATCGTTTTTTGAAACATAGATAGGACCATGATTACCCTATATAATTAGAATAACACCATAATTAGAAAACGTTTTCTTTTTTATAGCTTGAGAGGGTGCAATAAATGAAAATTGTTATAGCGACTGACTCTTTTAAGGGAAGCGCCTCTTCTTTGGAAGTTGCCGGTTTCATCGAAAAAGGGATAAGAAGAGTCATACCGGAAGCAGAGATAATCAAGCTCCCATTGGCGGATGGAGGGGAAGGAACTGTGGAGGCGCTCGTCTCCACATTGAGAGGCAGATATATAGAAAGAGAAGTAACTGGCCCTTTGGGAGGGAAAGTAAAAGCAAAATTCGGAATTATTGATGATCGCCTAGCCGTCATTGAAATGGCAGAAGCGTCAGGACTAACATTGATCAAGGAGGAAGACAAAAATCCTTTTATTACGACCACATATGGTACCGGAGAACTGATCAAGGCGGCCTTGGACTTCAATGTTAAGGAAATTTTAATCGGTATAGGGGGCAGTGCGACTAATGATGGCGGGACAGGAATGGCGCAAGCTTTGGGTGCATCATTTAGAGATGCTCATAACCGTGAAATTGGTTTTGGAGCCCAGGCATTAAAAAACATTCGATATATAGATGTATCCGGGCTGGATAAAAGGCTCGAACATACTAAAATTACCGTGCTGTCTGATGTGATTAATCCTTTGTGTGGGGAAACCGGTGCTTCCTATGTGTATGGTCCGCAGAAGGGTGCATCGGACAGTGATCTTCAAGAGCTGGATTCTCTTTTGCGCTCATACGGTGAAAAACTTGAAGTCAAATTGGGCAGAGACATTATTAACGTAAAAGGCGCTGGCGCTGCTGGTGGCCTTGGGGCAGGGTTGATGGCATTTTGCAATGCCGAATTGCATCCTGGCATTGACAGAATATTGGACTTCATCCGTTTAAGCGAATATGTGGAGAGTGCAGACCTAGTCATAACAGGGGAAGGAAAAATGGACTTCCAATCTATACAAGGTAAAGCGCCTATCGGAGTTGCAAAGATTGCAAATGCTTACCAAGTTCCTGTTGTAGCTGTTGTCGGGTCTGAGGGGGACAAGGCCAACCAGGTTTATAATCATGGGATTGATTTGGTCATGGATATTATTAATAAGCCAATGAATACACAAGAGGCAATGGAAAACGTTGCAAAATTGACCGAAAACGCCGGTGAAAAAGTTATGCGGGCTTATCTTTTAAAAGAAAGCTTTAGGAAGATGAAGGAGGAAAGAGTATGAGTAAAAAAGCCAAAGTTCTCTTTATTCTATTTAACGTTGCATATTTTACTTTCGACTGGATGCTGATTCCATACATGCCGAATCCATTATTATTCGGATGGATGCCTCTTCAAATGTTTTTGCTGTTTGGACTGCCTTTAGTGGCAGCGCTTGTATGGGCTCTGTATTATAATACTTTTTTCAAAACACAAGAACACGTGGATTATAACAAGTAAAAGAGAGTGAAGGAGGTACATGCATGAGTGCCAGCATGTGGATTATTATAGGAATTTTGATTTATGCAGGATTTATGATTATTCAGGGCTTTAGCTCTTTTAAAGAAACAAGTAAATCATCAGAAGCTTTTTTTACAGCTGACAGGGGAGTCAATCCATTTGTCTTGCTTGCCACAACGGCAATTTCAGTATTCTCGGCATTAGCCTTTTACGGAGTGCCGGCGGCTATCTACCGCGAAGGTATTGGATATTTCTCCAATACAGGTGGGATGATTGCAGGATTGCTTTTCGTTATCATCGGTTACCGTCTTTGGATTCTCGGTAAAGAGTACGGGTTTTTAACGCCTGTTGACTACCTGCGTTCCCGTTATGACTCAGAAATATATGGATTGTTGGTAGCAGTGGTTTTAATTCTATTTATTGTTCCCTATGTTGCGATGCAGTTGATTGCCATCGGAGACGCGATGGTTGTAACAACAAAAGGCCTTGTACCATACATTATTGCAGTCGCGCTAGCTACAATCGTTGTTTCACTGCATATTATAGGCGGCGGAATGAAGTCCGTAGCCTGGCTTGATACGTTTCACTTTATTTTGGGATCTGGAACATTAGTTATATTAACCGTTTATTTGACAATGGCTTATTTCCCTGATGGCGGTCTTGCCCAGGCGGTTGACAAGATGATGCAGCATCCGGAAACCGCAGCGATTTTGTCTCATCCGGGACCAAACGGCACGTTTAACTGGCAGGGAACGTTGTCTAACGTATTAACCGGCGCAGTGGCAACAGTGGTTTGGCCTCATATTTTCATGAGAACATACATTGCAGCAAACAAAGATACCTTTAGATTTATGTCATGGTCATTACCGGTTGCATATGTATTCGTTTATTTCTTTATCGTTTTGATTGGTGGAGTAATTGCTCCTGCGATTGTAGGTCCTGGCTTTGCCGATACAGATAACATTATTTCGATTTTGTCGACTGAGTATGCACCGCCTATTATTTCATTCATATCTTTGCTGTGTCTATTCGCATTTGGTGTTTCAACAGCAGACTCCATGCTTTTATCGGCAAGTGCGATCGGTTCCCGTGATGTTTATGTGCGCCATGCCTATGAATTAAAAGGAAAAACGGTGGATCCGAAGAGAGTTGTATACTTTGGACGCGTGCTTCTTGTCATCCTAATGCTCCTGACATTGATTGTGGTCGCTTTGCGCCCTGCTTATATCGTTGACTATGCTTATAAGCTGTCGTCTCCGTTCTTTGCGCAGATTCTCCCTGCTACGGTAGGTGGATTATTCTGGAAGAGAGGAACAAAAGAAGGCGCTTTTGCAGGGACCATTTTAGGATTGGTTGTTACAATAATTTTCACATTCTTTGTAACACCGCCATTGGGCTTCTCCGCCCTAGTATGGGCATTACTTGCCAATGCCGCCGCTTATATTGTAGTCAGCCTTTTGACAAAAGCTCCGGAAGAAATTATTAATAAATATATCGTCCGTGTAGATTCAATCATTAACTCAGGGACAGAGATTAACTCAGCTGTAGATGCTTCTTTATCATCATTAAACAATAGAAAGGTCGCTAAAAATGATTAACAGTGTACCGTTGAACATTTATGGCATCTGTATCAACCATCCGGCTGATTGGCAAGTATTTGTCAATCCAAACAGTAAGTTCACGTTCGATGAAGGATTGATCAAGATTGATAAAGTAAAAGGGACACAGAAAGCCAAAGCTTCTTTATCTATCCGCTGGGCGAAGATGGTGGATGATATTACGCTTAATGAATATGTGGAAGAACTGGAAAAACAGTTTAAATGGAAGGAAGAAAGAAGCCGCCGTAAAGATCGGTACAAAATAGTGAGCAAATCCAAAATTCAGATGAATGGAACCGAGGGCTGCTTATTGGAGAATGAGTTTGTTGCAAACCATAGCATTTACCGGATTTTTGGAAAAGACGAATTGGTAAAAGTACTGCAAGTATTTTTCTATTCCAAGGAAACCAAAAGGATGGTGGTCGCTTCAATGTCAATGTCGCCGGAGGAACTCAAAAGGAATAGAGACCAGTTTGTAGGGATTTTGACTACACTGCATGAGGATCTGAACACCGGCAGGACAGACTATCATCCATTACGGCTGGCATATTAGTTCTTGTAACGCTCCTGTCCAGAGGAGCGTTGCAAGATGCATCTATATTGCATGATAAAATATTGATTGGAGGTGGATGCGTTGATAAAGGGAAATGATTATTGGGGCAAAGGCTTAACTGATGAAATGATTGTTAGAAAATTGAATAACAGGGAATATAGTACGTTTAATGACATGAAAAGCAATATGTACCAAGTTCTCAAAGATAATGCCGAAGAATGCCCTAATAAAGTTGGAATCATTGATATCGATGGAAAATCGTACTCCTTTCAAGAATTGTTGGTTCTGACAGATCGATTGTCTGCTTACTTTGCAGAAAAGTATCACATACGAAAGGGAAGCCACATCGGATTACTCTTATACAATTCCATGGAATTTGTGATCTCATTTTTAGCGGCTCAAAAATTGGGGGCGGTCATCGTTCCATTTCCAACAAAATATAAAGAGTCGGCCATTGATTCTTTAATCTCCAAGAGTGATTGTGATCTGCTCATTGTTGATGAAGCATTTCAACCTTGGATGGAAAAGTTTAAAAATGAAGGCAAGCATGTCTTTGTTTTTGCCAAGCAATCATGGCGTGACATTCCATACCAATATACAGAAACAAGGGATTGCGGTTTATTGGAAGATACGGCGATTATAATGTTTACTTCCGGAACAACTTCATTTAGCAAAGGAGTTGTTATCAGGAATTTCAATTTACAACATGCCGTAATTGCATATAGGAAAATATTGAACTTGGGAGAAAGCGATTCTACAGTTCTATCCATTCCAATTTATAATATTACCGGGCTGGCAGCCACTTTGTGCTTGTTCCTGCAATGTAAAGGAACGGTTTATTTGCACAAGTTTTTTGATGCAGCCCGGCTATTGACGTATATCGAGAAATACAGCATTACTTTTTATCATGCATCACCTACGGTTTTTGCACTTTTATTAGAAAAGAAAAGTGCATTCCCGAAACTTCCGACTCTGAAAACCTTAGGATGCGGTAGTGGAAATATGCCTGGTGAAATGATCACAGAATTAAAGAAGTGGCTGCCTCAAATGTCATTCCGGACGATTTACGGATTATCAGAAACCACTTCTCCTGCCACTATATTTCCAGAAGATGCATCTGAAAGCGAGTATATTGGATCTTCAGGTATTCCCATTCCGGGTCTATGTTTAAAAATAGTGGATGAGACTGGTGAGGAAGTGAAAGATGGGGACATTGGAGAGATCTACTTAAAAGGAACCAATGTCGTTGAAGAATATTACAAGCGGGAGACTGATTTAATAACCGCGGATAAATGGCTGAAGACTGGCGATATCGGCTATGTGAACGAGGCTGGCTACCTTTATATTGTGGATAGAAAAAAAGATATGATCAATCGCGGCGGCGAAAAAATATTCAGTTATGACATCGAGAATGAAATTCGAAAGATTGACGGGATTCATGAAGTGGCAGTTGTCGGTAGGAAAGATCAAAAATACGGTGAGGTTCCGGTAGCGGTTGTTTCAGTAAAAGCCGGTTATCTTGTAGAGGAGGACTATATACGCTCTTGTTTAAAAAGCCGGTTGGCAAGTTATGAAATTCCTGTTGAGTTTTATTTTGTGGAGGAAGTCGATAAAACACCTAACGGTAAAATAGACAAAAAAGGTATAAGGGAATGCCTGACAAGGCTTAAAGGAGAGAAATGACTTGAAAGCACAGTTTATGAAGGCGGAAGAAGCTGCCGGTCTGATAAGAGATGGCGATACAGTCACGACGGTTGGAATGACGTTGGTAGGTGCCGCAGAGGCGGTCTTAAAGGCGGTTGAGACCAGATATCTGGAAACAGGACATCCAAAAGATATCACGCTTGTTCACTCCGCGGGGCAAAGTGATCGTAAAGATGGAATTCAGCATTTTGCCCATGAAGGATTGGTTAAGAGAATCATAGGCTCACATTGGGGGTTGCAGCCGAGATGGATGGACATGATTGCCAACAATAAAGTGGAAGCTTATTGCCTGCCGCAGGGGCAGATGGCTCAATTATACAGGTCAATGGCTTGCGGCCTTCCGGGAAAAATGAGCAAAGTGGGATTGGGAACCTTCATCGATCCGCGGGTCGAAGGCGGCAAGATGAATAACCGCACGGAGCCATTGGAAGATCTGTCCGAAATTATAGAATATGACAATGAAGAATATATGTTCTATAAAAAGATTCCATTGGATGTATGTGTCATTCGCGGTACAACGGCGGATGAAATGGGCAATATCACGATGGAAGAGGAAGCGATGAAGCTGGAGGTTTTGCCTGCTGTGCTGGCGACAAAAAGGTTTGGAGGAAAAGTGATTGCCCAAGTCAAAAGAGTCGCCCAGACAGGAACGCTGAATCCTAAAGATGTTGTGGTTCCGGGTGTGTTTGTGGATGTAGTGGTGGAATGTGAAAACCCTTATGAGGATCACAGACAAACGTCCTCCTGGTACTTTGACCCTTCTTATTCCGGAAGTTTGAGAGTTCCACAAACATCGATCAAGCCGCTGGAGTTGAACATCCGAAAATTCATTGGCAGAAGAGCAATGTACGAAATCAAAAAAGGAGACATCATCAATCTTGGAACCGGCATACCGAATGATGTCATTGGAAATATCGCAAATGAAGAAGGTATATCCGATGAGATGATGATTACCGTGGAGTCGGGGATTTACGGAGGAGTTCAAGCGGGCGGCATCGATTTTGGAATCGGACAAAATGTATACGCGATGATCAGCCACGACCAGCAAATGGATTACTATAATGGAACTGGCGTTGATGTTACTTTTATGGGTGCTGGCGAACTGGACGGGGAAGGGAATGTCAATGCGACTAAGATGGGCCCGTTATGTACGGGGTCAGGTGGATTCATTGACATTACACAAAATGCCAAAAAAGTTGTTTTTTGCGCTACATTCAGCACCCGTGGTGCCAAAATCAACTTAGAGAATAATCAAGTCAACATCGAGCAGGAAGGCTCAATCAAAAAAATGGTGTCAAAAGTCACTCAAATCTCCTTCAACGGAAAATTGGCCAGGGAGAAAGGGCAGCAAGTACTTTTTGTTACAGAGCGGGCTGTTTTCAAGCTGGTCAAAGAAGGAGTCATGTTAATCGAAATTGCTCCCGGGGTGGATTTGCAAAAAGATGTGCTTGATATGATGGACTTTGAGCCGATTGTCAGTCGGGATTTGAAAGTAATGGATGTCGAACTCTTTAAAGAGGGTCCATTCGGATTAAGAGATTTCATGACAAATGAGTAGCGTAATAAAGGAGGCAGAAGAAATGGGAAGATTAGAAAATAAAGTGGCGATTGTAACTGGTGCCGCCAGGGGGCTGGGAAAAGGTATTGCTGAGAAGCTTGGAAAAGAAGGCGCAAATATAATTGTGGTAGATATGAATGAGGATAGCTGCAAATCAGTTATACAAGAGTTTTCAGAACAAGGGTACAATGCTTCATACTATACTGCCAATATAGCAAAACAGGAAGAAGTACAGGAGTTGTTCAAGTATGCATTGGAAACTTTCGGAACGGTTGATATTCTAGTAAATAATGCCGGAATCAATAGAGATGTAACTCTCCATAAAATGACTGCCGAACAATGGCAGCAGGTTATTGATGTGAACTTGACGGGTACTTTCTTCTGTACACAGGAAGCAGCCAAAATTATGCGTGAAAAAGAATACGGAAGAATTATTTCCATTTCTTCAGCGAGCTGGCTTGGCAACTATGGACAAGCGAACTATGCTGCTTCAAAAGCTGGTGTTGTGGGTCTCATGAAAACGGCCGCACGTGAATTGGCGAAGAAAAATGTTACATGCAACGCCATCTGCCCAGGCTTTATTGATACCGACATGACAAGAGGAGTCCCTGAAAAAGTATGGGATATTATGGTATCTAAAATTCCAATGGGAAGAGCCGGAAGCCCTTCTGATGTAGCGAACATGATTGCTTTCTTGGCATCAGATGAAGCCTCTTATATTACTGGTGAAGTCATTAATGTTGGCGGAGGAATGGTTCTTTAATTAAAAGAAAGAAGGAGTGTTATACAATGAGCAACTTGAAAGAAGTGGTAATTGTATCTGGTGCAAGAACACCCATTGGAAGATTCGGCGGAAGTTTAAAGGATATTCATCCAACTGATTTGGCGGCATATGCTGTTAAAGAGGCAGTCAAAAGAGCGGGCATTGACTCACATGTGGTTGATGAGCTGATTGTTGGAAATGTTGGACAGATTGCAGAGAACGGATTTATTGGCAGGGTCGTGTCGTTGAAATCTGATTTACCCGAAGAAACAACTGCTTACTCCGTGAATAGACAATGCGGATCGGGATTGCAGGCAATTGTAGACGGAATGCTTGAAATCCAAACAGGAAATGCCGATGTCGTGATTGCGTGCGGGACCGAAAATATGTCTCAGCTTCCGTATTATGACAAGGGTTCCCGTTTTGGATATAAAATGGGGAATGGTGTATTGGAAGATGGGCTTTTAACGATTTTGACATGGCCTGGCGGACCTTATCATAACGGGATTACGGCTGAAAATGTTGCTGATAAGTATGAAGTGACAAGGGAGCAGCAAGATGAGTTTTCTTTAGTCAGCCAGGAAAAAGCCATAAGGGCCATCAAAGAAGGGTTATTCAAGGATGAAATCGTGCCTATCAAAGTGACAGATAGAAAAGGCAACGTAACCGTTGTGGATACGGACGAACATCCCAGAGAAGGCCTGACAATGGAAAAGCTGGCAAAAATGAAACCTGCCTTTAAAGAAGGCGGGTCTGTGACTGCGGCCAATTCTTCAGGGATCAATGATGGTGCGGCTGCCGTAGTATTGATGTCAAGAGAGAAGGCGGAAGAGCTTGGAGTTCAACCGATTTTGGCCATAAAAGGATATGCCGTAGCAGGAAATAGTCCGGATGTAATGGGGTATGCCCCAAAACTTTCGACAGAAAAGCTGGCCGAAAAGTTGAACTTGGATTTGAAATCAATCGATATTTTTGAGGTGAATGAAGCATTTGCTTCACAGGCGTGCGCAGTTGTAAGAGATTTGGATATTGATCCTGCCAAAGTCAACGTGAATGGCGGGGCCATTAGTTTGGGTCATCCTGTAGGTGCTACCGGTACCATTTTGACGGTAAAACTTTTGTATGAAATGCAGAGATCCAACTTGGATAAAGGAATCGTTACGATGTGCATTGGCGGTGGACAAGGAATTTCAGCTCTCTTTGAAAGAGTAAAATAACTGATTCAGCCCAGTGGCCCCTCCTTGTCCGCTCTTTATTAGGATGAGCTAGGGGCTGCTCTTCTTAGAAGAGGAGGCGGAAAGATGAAATGGTTTTATCTATTACTAACTTTAGCCGGCGGCCTTGCAGTTGGAATGCAGGCAGCTATTAACGGCGGTCTTGGAAAAAAGGTGGGATCAATTGAAGCCACCTTTATTTCTTTTTGTATCGGTACAGCTGCATTGTTTTTTATGGTTTTATTCTGGGGGAAAGGCAATATTCTAGCGGTATCCGGGGTACCCAAATACCAATTGACAGGCGGTATTTTAGGCGCATTTTATTTAGCCACTGTCGTAGTTGCTGTTCCAAGAATAGGTGTTTCAATGTCTTTCGTGGCGGTGATAACAGGCCAACTCTTGATCAGCTCTCTGATTGATCATTTTGGATTGTTCGGCGCTCCAAAAATTCCATTGGACATGAAAAAGGGAATAGCTCTATGTTTGATGTTGAGTGCGATTTATTTGTTTCATCATAAATAAAGGAGGATCTGTTTTAATGAAAACGGTCGCAGTGATTGGCGGAGGATTGATGGGATCTGGGATTGCACAAGTGATTGCGGAAGCTGGCAAAAAAGTATGTTTAGTGGAAGTGGATTCAGACAGGGTACATAACAGCCTTGAAATCATATCAAACAATTTAAGTAAAAAAGTCAAAAAAGGAAAGTGCACAAAAGAGTACATGGATGAAACGTTAGCCCGGATATCGGGGACGATAGATATGAAAGAAATTCGGGAGGTTCCATTCATTATAGAAGCTGTTCCGGAAAAATTGGAACTTAAGAAAAAAGTCTTTCGTAATATAGAAGTGCATTCAGCGAAGGATGCCATTATTGCTTCTAACACTTCCGGCCTTTCCATAGCTGCCATCGGGTC
Source organism: Siminovitchia fortis (assembly GCF_007681465.1). Lineage (NCBI taxonomy): Bacteria > Bacillati > Bacillota > Bacilli > Caryophanales > Bacillaceae > Siminovitchia > Siminovitchia fortis. Next base: position 3,067 of record NZ_VEKZ01000026.1, on the reverse strand, counting down.
GGCTACCAAAAGGCCGGAAAAAGTGATAGGATTGCATTTTTTTTACCCAGCACCTGTAATGAAACTGGTAGAAGTGATACCCTCATTACTTACTGACAAAGAAACTTTTGAAACTGCTAGTCAATTTGTCAAGGAAATAAAAAAGGAGCCGGTTGAATGTAAAGATTATCCGGGATTTTTAGTTAACCGGATTCTTGTACCCATGATTAATGAAGCAATCTTCTGTTTGATGGAAGGCGTGAAACCTGAGGATGTGGACCAGGCCATGAAGCTGGGAGCTAACCATAGAATGGGTCCTATCGAATTGGCTGACTTTGTAGGATTGGACGTTCTGCTGGCCACTATGGAAGGTTTGTATGAAGGATTTAGTGATTCTAAGTATCGCCCTGCTCCTCTTTTGAAAAAGATGGTCGAATCCGGAAATCTTGGTAGGAAAACAGGAAGAGGATTTTATTTATACGACGAAGAAGGCAGCCCCCGACGGCTCAACGGCAGGGGGGAGTGAACGGACTTATCACTGTTCGCTGTATTTATATAACCCCTTAGTTCCTTGTAATGTTATAGTTCGCTTGTGAAACGGGATCAATGTCTCAATCAGCCAGAAACATGTTTGTACAAGTAGGAGGACGAATAGTTTTGCGGGCGGGGTCCAGTTCCCATGGGCGCTATCCTTGAACAAGGATAGCGCCTATTTTTAATGGTTTAGAAACCCCCCGGCTATGCCGGGGGTTCCAGAGAGCTTATAGCGTGGTAACAAAAAAACCTCACTTCATGGTAGGATAAAGTTGGTTTCCCGACCACTTCATCCCACCAAGAAGGAGGTATGCCCTTATGAAGGACATGAACAGTTTAGCACACACAACATGGAATTGTAAGTATCACATAGTCTTTGCCCCAAAATACAGAAGGCAGATTATTTATGGAAAATACAAAAACAGTATTGGACAAATAATAAGAGAATTATGTGAAAGGAAAGGTGTAATCATTCATGAAGCAAATGCCTGCCCGGATCATATCCACATGTTAGTTAGTATCCCACCCAAATTAAGTGTATCTCAATTCATGGGTTACCTAAAAGGGAAAAGCAGCCTGATGATATTTGATCGACATGCAAATTTGAAATATCGATATGGAAATCGGAAATTCTGGTGTCGAGGTTTCTACGTCGATACAGTGGGCAGAAATAAGAAGCAAATACAAGAATATATTAGAAATCAGCACTAGATTTGCAAAGGGATTCCAAAATGTTCCATTTTAGAACTAAGAACTCAAAAACGGGTTTAAGAACACAAAAATACTCCTAAAGAAGAAGTATAGGCGCAAAAAGCGGTTACCACCACCAACTTCAACTTTAGGAGGGAACAAAATGGTTGTTCAACAACCTTTACCCAATTCTACCGTAGTTGAAAACTGTTTACGCCTATTAAACCTGGAAAATTATCGCCATCCCTTTTTGGACCACTGTGCCAAAAAGCTTTTATCCGGTAAAGCTACTCTGATGTTTGTTGAAGCTTTTCTACATCAGCGGCTCTCCCTTTGGAATGCACAGGAGAACCTTAGAGCTAATGACGAGCTCCAAAAGCTGATTGACTTGGAAGACATTCACGCATCAACAATGTACCGAAAACTGGAAAAGCTTCCTATTGGCCTTCTTCAGGAACTGTCCGTAAGTCTTTTCGGTTGTATTGACGCCCATCATCGGGGAGTGCAGAACGTCATGGATATTGGTCCGCTTGCCGTAGTGGACTCAAGTGAAATCACCCTGCCTCAAAAAGCCGGGGAATGGGCCTGCGCTTCCAAGGATAAGAACGGGGTGAAAATTCACCTTCGCCTGGCTGTCTTGAATGAGGATACAAGCTATCCCCAAGGGATTATTGCTTCCACCACGGCAGTATCTGACCAGGAAGTTGTTGTCGATCTTGTTGTTGATAAGGACGCCACCTATGTGTTTGACAGGGGGTACATCAACTATTCCCACTACTGGCAGTGGCTTCAGGATGATGTGAAGTTTGTGGCCCGGATTAAAAAAGGTTCTAGGACAAAGGTGTTGAAAGAGCGTGAAGTCGATCCGGACAGCCATATCCTGAAAGATGTGGATGTGGAAATCAGGGATCTCAAAAACGACCGCTCATTTGTCCTCCGCCTGGTAGAGTACCAGGATAAGGAAAATAACATCTATCGTGTGGTGACCAGCCGTTGGGACCTCTCGCCCGGACAGGTCGCTGACATCTATCGGATGCGCTGGAAAATCGAGCTCTTTTTCAAATGGGTCAAGCAGCATCTTAAATTGGTTAAGCTCTTCAACCATAAGCCGGAGGCAGTTTGGAGCCAGCTATGGATGGCGGTAATCGCCTATGCACTGTGTGGGATTATCAAGATCCTGACAGGAGCTGACAAAACAGTTTGGCAGGTACTGCAGCTAATGCGCCTTTATTGGTTCGATGCATGGGAAGAGTTTCTCAAAGCCCTTCACCGCGAGCCAACAAGAACCTCTAAAGGAAGGCGCAAAAAAGGGAAACCGGGAAGGCCAAGGAAGTATCCGAAAAAACACAAGCCGGTAAAACAGATTGTAGGCTAATTGACCGACGGCTAAGTAAATAACTCGGTAACCGTATGCGTCTTAGTTTCGTGCGGGCCTTTTTTAAGCTGCAGACCGCTAACTGGCTAACTCCGCTCGAATAATTACCATATTTTGGGTGTTATTTGCAAATCTAGTGTAACTATGTCCAAAATTCGGAGGTTAATCCGGGTACAGTTTTGTTTTCGGATGATCGGAGAAAATGTATGGCAGGAACTCGGGCGCTTGAGTATTGAAAATAAAGGGGTTGGTTAATTTTCTGGATGAAAAATTTACACCAACAAAAGGAAACCAGAGAGTCCCTATGTCTCCCTGGTTTTAGATTTAGAACCATTGTCAATTTTGCCATTTTACCTAGCCAGTTCCTTCAATGGTTATTAGGTGTCAATTCGATTCCATATTTCGTTGTCCAAAGTTATGATTATATGTATATGGTAATCTAAAAATGAACCACAATCGCACTTGAAAATTGAACCACTTCAATAGAAA